>JAUHZI010000038.1 GCA_030426105.1 Bacteroidia bacterium
CCTTTTTTTAGGTTAGGGTAGATGAAATTAATTGATTTAATGTCGTCATGAAATGATCCAGATAAGTTATCCTTTACAGAGAAGTCTTTTACTTTTTCAGTTTTGTATTTTTTTCCATCAAAATTATACACATATGCTTCAATATCAGAAACATCATAAAAATAAGAGTAAGAAATAGCTTCTTTAGATTGATGTTTTGCAGTCTCATTGAGGTATAATGTTTCTACATATTGATCTTCTGTTATGGACACTTCATCATTAACAATACTAATCTTTATTTCATAGTTTTCGTTTAGTGAAATCGAATTTGCTTTGGGATACAATGAAGCCTTTTGTTCGAGCACACTTGAGTATTGTCCATAACTAATGTTGTTTATAGTAGCCAGAAATACAAGTGTTAAGTTCAATATGTATATCTTATTTCTCATCAATAACCTCGTCATTAAAATATATAAGTGTCTTAGTTTTTTCTCCTTGTTCATTAAAATAAAGTTCTTCTCCTACTAAATAACCTCCAATATAATTTGATGTTTGTTTAATTTTTCCGTTAGTATAGTAGTATTTTTTCTGACCTTCTAAACGGTTACTTTTATAAAAGGATTTTTCTTTAATTGTTCCATTTGGGTAATAAACAATATGATCACCTTCGTTAGCACCATTGATGTAAGTTTGAATTTCAGAAAGTTGACCTGAATAATAGTATTCCTTATAGGTGCTGTTAAATTTTCCTTTGTAAAACTCAAAGGATCTAGCGACTTTACCATTGTCAAAATAAGAAACAATTTTAGCAGTTTCGTTATTTACTTCTATCATCGGGACCTCTTTTCCGTTTTTATCTAAATAGCTATAGCCAATTAAGTAGTCATTTTCATAATATCTAATGAGTTGTAAATTACCTTCTTCACTGTAGAATTTTCTATAACCATTATTTTCACCGTAGTTGTATTCACTCTCCCTTAGAAGGATACCGTCTTTATTATAAGTTTTAGAAAGACCATGTTCTTTGCCTAAAACATAGTTTGTTTCGGTTTCTAATTGACCATTTTCAAAATAGTATCGCCAGATTCCATGCTTGTCCCCAAGTCGATATTGTCCTTGTGTTTTAATTTTACCATTTTCATGAAACCAGGTCCAGACCCCTTCTCTATCGCCAGCAAGGAAATCCCCTTTTATTTGTAGCGCTCCTTTTGGATAGTAATAACTATATTCACCATCATAATAATTATATCTGAGTTGAATTTTTGATTTAATATTACCATTAAGATAGTTTTGTGTCATTACAGATAAAGAATCAAAGGGAGCTTCTATTGCTATAAAATTCTTAGTAGTATCTGAATAGATTTCTTGTTTGTATATAATATCATTATAAAAATAATTAACCTCAGAAACGAATCCATCTATGGTATAGTTCGTAGATTTTCCAAATAATTTATCGTTGTTATAATAGGCAATATTACTTGGGTTACCATTAATGTAAAATGTTACCCATTCTCCTTCAAGGTTACCGTTTTTATAATGCCCTTGCTTGTGAATATTTCCATTCATATAATAACTGTAATAAGAGCCATTAAGAGTGTCATTTTCATAATTAGACTCTGTCGAAATAGCTCCATCATTAAAATATGTTGTGGTTTTCCCTTCTAGATAGCCTTCAGAAGAATAGTTCTCAGAAGAAGTTAAAACACCATTTCGGTTATAATATTTCCATTCACCTGTCTTTCCTCCCTTTACACTATATAGACCACTGGTTCTAGGTTCTCCATATTGATTAATTGAGTTAAACATGAAGTTTCCATTCTGTTTTCTTCCCTCGCTAATGATTTTCCCCTCTTTGTCATAGTATTTATAACCAATAAAGTTTCCTCTTTTATAAGTGTATTCTGATTCTTTTTGACCTTTACTATTGTAGTTCGTTTGTATACCGTCAATTTCTCCTTTTGAATATTGAGTAGAGGTTTCTATTGTGCCATCCATATAGTATTCTTTCCATTCTCCTTCGTATATTCCAGCTGTGGTTTTTCCAGTGCTAGATATTTGGCCATTGTGGAAGTAGTATTTCTGTTCTCCGTCTAAAAGGTTATCTTTATAATAGAGTTCAGAGTAAATTGCACTATCTGAATAGAAGGTTTTTTCTAACCCATTTCTCATGTCGTTTTTAAGGTTTAAAGTAGAGTATAGTGCGCCATTTTTGAAATAGTAATTAATAGTCCCTTTTGCAGTGTCATTAGCATAAGTTAATTCATAGTTTTTGCTAATACCGTTTTTGAAAAAAGAAATATACGGCCCATCAAGAGCCCCTTTTTTATAATTCATTTTGGTCATAATAGCTCCTCTAGGTGAGTAATTGATAACCTCTCCATCAACTTCTCCTTGAGTAAAGTTAGCCTTCTGTTGTAAAACATTATTCTCAAAACTTAGCGTTTGCCCATCTCTCTCATCATTGTTGTAGCTAATTTGTTTTACAATTTCACCTTTGTCGTTTTGTAAGGTCCATAATCCTTCTTTTTTATTATGATCAAATCTACCAAATGAAGAAAGAGCTCCATTTTCATCATATAGATCCCATTGTCCATGTGGCTTATCATCTTTCATTTCTCCTATCCCTGAAAGTAGATAGTCATCATAGATATGATAAAGTGTGTGTGTGTGTCCTTGGTCGTCAATATAACTTGATTTTCCAGCCATTTCTCCCCACTGTTCATAGAATTTAGTTAAGAAACTTTTAACCATTCCTGTGTTTTTTCGAGCAACGTTTTTGTATTTATAATAGCTTGAAGAGTAGTGGGTTGTGTATACCATATAATTATAATAATTGTTTTTAGCAATCCATTGAAAAAGAGGAATGTATTTTTCGTTCCAAAACCCATTAGTTTTGTTGTAGTTTTTAAGTTGTTCAATTAAAATGTGAGATTGAACGGCAAAGCTAGATCTAATTTTATTTTTGGTTTTATACTTTTTAGATAATGCAATTTTATTGTTCAGAATTAGGTTTATTTCTTCAAAATCCTCATCACTTTTTGACATTGAAACTTTTTCTTTAGCATCCATAGGAGCCCTTCTACTTGCAATTTCATTGGCCAGTACTAAAACTTTTTGAGAGTATTCTGATTCAGGAGTAAGCATTAAATAAGTGTTTAAACACATAATTGCTTGAGCAGTTTGGTTTTGTTGGTGACATAAAAGAGCAAGTCTTAGGTGCGATTTTTCATAAAATGGGTTGTATTGTATGCTTTCTTTTAAATCCTGAATAGCCTTTTCTAGATTTTCAGTTTCTTCATAGCTTATTGCTCTGTTGAATAACAAAGTGTGTGATTTAGGGTATAGCTTTAAGGCCTCAGTAGCCAAAGTAATAGCAGCTTCATTTTTATTTAGTTTAGATAAAGCAGCAATTTTGTTAACGTAAAAGTAATATTTAGGAGTATGTATAGCGTCGTTTATTCCTTTGTTACAAGCATCAATACATTTGTCGTATTCTTCGGCTATAAGGTAGTAGTATGATGCTGTTGATAAGACATCAAAATAGATGGAATCATTAGGGTTGACCTTTTCTAGTTCTTGAGCTGCTTCAAAGTATTGCTCATTTTCAGAGTATTGAATTACCTTTTCTAAAATGACATCAAAGTCATTATATGTACTTTTTTGTTGTCCTAATATTGTTGAAGTTGTATATAATATAATACTTACGACTAAGGTTATACTTTTTTTCATTGTGTACAGTTTTGTTTAATAAGTTCTTTTACTTCAGGGCCATAAAATTCTGAATATCCATAAATTAAAGCTTGGTTGAGGTCATCGCAAGCTTCTGCTTTCATATCTAATGCTAAATAAATTAAGGCTCTATTTTTATAAGCATACGAGTTTCCTTTGTTTATTTTCAAAGACTTGTTAACGTCCTTTAGAGCTTCTTTAGGTTTACCAAGTTTGAGTTTAACAAAACTCAAATTACTTAATGTGTAAGCTTCATTAGGTTTAATTTCTAAAGCTTTATTAAGGTAAAATAATGCTTCCTCAAATTGTTCATTATTAGAAGAAAGAAAGCCTAAGTTCATTGTTGCTTGATAGTTTAAGGAGTCTTTTTCTACAATTTTAAGAAGTAGGCGTTTTGCTTCTTCTGGTTGATTGAGGTCATCTAATACTATTGATAAGTTGTTGCATATACTAAAGCTGTTGGAATCAATTGAGTATGCTCTTTCTAAGTCTTGCTGTGCTAATTTGTATTTTCTAATGTGGTGGTACAATGTCCCGCGTCGATCTAGAGCTAACGATAATACTGAGTCCTCTTTTGCTTTGTTGACTGCTTCAGTATAATCTAAAATTGCATCTTGAAATCGATAGAGTAGTTCATAGTTCATTCCTCTTTCAAGATAGAGAGTTGGTGTGTTGTATTGACGAATGTTTGGCCCTAGAAATTCAATGATTTTTTTAGGGTGTTCATTAAGGGCGTTTAATATTTTAATTTTGGTGTGAATATACTTCTCTTGAGGTTTCGTTTTTATTGCTTGATCGATATTTTTTAGCGCTTTTTTGTATTGCTTAGACTCGATTTGTTCAAGTGTCTTTAAATACAATTTACTTTCTGTTTGAGATATTGTAATTGTACTAAATAAGGATAATAAAAGAAGAAGTGTTATAGAAGAGGTGTAACTCATTTTAATTTGATAGTGAACAAGCGAAGTTATTGGTTTTTCAAGTAAAAAGGGAAAAGGGAGTTGTTTTTTCATTTTAATGGTCGTTTTTTCAGTATCAACGGTATCTAATAGCCATATTTTCCTTTCCAAACCCAATTCAAATATTTTTTTAAATCCTGTTCTCTCTTGTTAAGGCTAGGAGTGTAAAGGGTTGTGTTGCTGATTTCCTCCGGTAAAAATTCTTGAGTATGAAGCTGAGCCGTATTATCGTGTGAATATTGGTAGTTTTCTCCATAGCCAATATCTTTCATTAGTTTAGTTGGAGCGTTTCTCAAGTGTAGGGGAACAGGGAGGTCTCCTGTGCTTTTTACAATTTGTTGAGCATTGTTGATAGCCATGTATGATGCATTGCTTTTTGGTGAACTAGCAAGGTATATGATACATTGAGAAAGAATGATTCGGCTTTCAGGCCAGCCTATTTTACTAACTGCATCAAAGCAAGTGTTGGCCATAACTAAAGCAGTTGGGTTGGCGTTTCCAATGTCTTCTGAAGCAAGTATTAATAAGCGTCTAGCAATGAATTTAGGTTCTTCTCCCCCTTCAATCATTCTTGCCATCCAATAAAGAGCAGCGTTAGGGTCACTTCCTCTAATTGATTTAATCATGGCAGAAACAATATCGTAATGTTGTTCGCCATTTTTATCATAATTTGTTAGACTTTGTTGTACATTTTCTAATACAAAGTTGTTGGTGATTTTTTTATCATGGGTAGGAAGTGCATTAACAGCAATCTCTAAACTATTTAAAAGTTTTCTAGCATCACCTCCTGATATTCTTAGTAGTGCTTCTGTTTCAGCTAGTTCTACTTTTTCTCTTTTTAAGAAAGGGTCTTCTTTTAGAGCTTTCAATAGGAGCGCTTCTAAGTCTTCTTTAGTGTGATGTTCTAGTATGTATGTTTGGCATCTAGAAAGTAGAGCAGAAATTACTTCAAAAGAAGGGTTTTCGGTTGTTGCGCCAATTAAAGTTATAATCCCCTTTTCAACAGCATTTAAAAGAGAGTCTTGCTGAGATTTGCTAAAACGATGAATTTCATCAATAAATAAAATAGCATTTTGCCCTCCAAACATTCCCTGGCTTTGAACTTTATTGATAACCTCTCGAATATCTTTTACTCCACTATTGATTGCGGACAGTGTGTAAAAAGGTCGGTCTAATGTTTCGGAAATAATTTGAGCTAGAGTTGTTTTCCCAACTCCAGGTGGACCCCAAAATAATATAGATGGAAGACTCCCACTTTCTATAGCGTTTCTTAAGGGTTTGTTTTTACCCACTAAATGTTGCTGTCCGAAGTAATCATCAAGTGATTTTGGACGCATACGTTCTGCTAAAGGTATGTGGTTAGAAGAATTAATTGTAATTAGTTTTCTTCAAAAATAGAGGTAATAAATTGAAAAAACTACAAAAAAAATAAGGAGTTTTATATGCTTTAGTATAACTACATATAAATTATTACATTTGCAATCATTATGAGAACAGTTACTAAGGTAGAGCATCCCAAATTGGATGTCAGCATCTTTTTAAGGGAGAACAAGTATATTGTTAAAATAGTCCTTGATCAATATGAGCAGGTTTATCGATTAAGCCAAGCTGATGTTATGGGGATGGAAGATATGGAAAAGTTAGTTTCGAAAGAGTTCTTGGATAAAGTTTATATGCGTTTTGTAGAAATGAGTAAGGACTTTGGAGAAGCGTTCAAAAAAATAAATCTTGTTTAATTTGATATGAATACAAAAACATTAACGATAACAAACATCGTTTTAATTATTGCTGTAATTATTTTGTTTGTAATGCAGTTTGGAGGTGCAGAAAAAGATCTCCCTAAAGAGGCTAAAACAGACGAATCAATAAAGGTAGATAGCCTTGATGTTAAAGCGTCTCCTAATGACCTTAAGAAGTTTAATGTTGCTTTTGTGAATAGTGATACTGTAACAGCATATTATGAGTTTTCTAGAGATATGACTGCTAAACTGCAAGAAAAACAGACTTCTGCAGAGAGAAAGCTAAAAGGCTTGTATTCAAAATATGAAAAGCAAAGAAAATCATTTGAGGAACAAGCACCAATAATGGGGCAACAAGAGCTGCAAAGAAAAGCCCAAGAAATAGGCATGTTGGAGCAGAGCATAATGCAAAAAGAACAAGAGCTGTCAGCATCATTAGCCAAAAAAGAAGCAGAAGTGATGTCAGATTATGTCTATGAGACTGATCGATATATGCAGGTAATAGGGAAAGAGTTAGGGTATGATTATGTTCTAAGTTATAGGGTTGGAGGTCCAATGTTATATGCAAACCCTGAATTAGATATTACCGATAAAGTAATTGAGTTGTTAAATGCTGAGTACAAAAAAAGTAAAGCAACTGAGCAACCATCTGTAGAAAAATAGATTATAGTAAAATAATGGAATTTACAGCTGAACAAATAGCAGGGCTACTTGGAGGGGAAGTAGAAGGAGATAAAAATGCTAAAGTCAAAGGGATGGCTAAAATTGAAGAAGGATTGGAAGGAACAATCACTTTTTTAGCTAACCCTAAATATGAAGACTTTATTTATACAACTAAGGCAACAATAGCTTTGGTTAATAAGAGTTTTGAGCCGTTGAGAACTTTGCCTGAAAAGTTAACTCTAATTAGAGTTGAAGATGCTTATCAGTCATTATCTACATTGTTAGGCTATTATGATCAAATAAATCAACAAAAATCAGGAGTTGAGCAACCTTCATATATCAGTAAAACAGCTCAAATAGGTGAAGGGTGTTATGTTGGAGCCTTTGCTTATGTTGGAGATAATGTTGTTTTAGGGATGAATGTGAAGATATACCCTCATGCCTATATTGGTGATGGAACAGTAATTGGAGATGATTCTGTAGTGTATTCAGGGGCAAAAGTTTATCATAACTGTGTTATTGGAAATGCTTGTACATTGCATTCTGGAGTAATATTGGGGTCTGATGGTTTTGGGTTTGCTCCAAGTGCTGCAAATGATTATAAAAAAGTTCCGCAAATAGGAAATGTGATTCTTGAAGATTATGTGGAAATCGGATCTAACTCTACCATTGATAGAGCAACAATGGGAAGTACGATAATTAAAAAAGGAGTTAAATTGGATAACTTGATACAAGTTGCACATAACGTAGAAATAGGGGAGAATACAGTTATAGCTGCTCAAACGGGGATTGCAGGTTCTGCAAAGCTTGGAAAAAATATGATGATTGGAGGTCAGGTTGGAATAGTAGGGCATATTCAGATAGCAGATGAAGTTAAAATTGCAGCTCAATCAGGAATAGGACAAAGTATTGTTAAAAAAGGGGAAATAGTGCAAGGTTCTCCAGCTTTTTCTATAGGCGATTATAAAAGAAGTTATGTGCTTTTTAGAGGGTTACCAAAGTTAAGAGCACAAGTGATTGAATTAGAAAATAAATTACAAGACGAAGAATAATATATTCAAAATATAATATGTACACTAAACAGCACACACTTAAATCATCAATTACCTATAGTAGTGTAGGTTTGCATACTGGAGCAAAAGTAAATGTAGTTATTGAACCAGCGCCTATAAATCACGGATATAAGTTTCAAAGAGTTGATGTAGAAGGACAGCCTATTATTCCTGCTGATGCAGATTTAGTGGTTGATACTCAGAGAGGAACAACATTAGAGAAAAATGGTGTAAGAATTCATACTACAGAACATTTGTTAGCAGCATTATATGGAATGCAAGTTGATAATGCTTTGATAAAAATTGATGGGCCTGAGATGCCTATTATGGATGGTAGCTCACAGGCTTTCGTAGATGGTATAGTTCAAGTTGGATTAGAAGAACAAGATGCAGATAGAGATTTCTTTGAGTTCAAAGAAAATCAACCATTTGAAGATTTGGAGAAAGGTGTAGAAATGTTAGCAATACCTTACGATGATTTTCGATTAACCGTAATGGTAGATTATAATTCGCCTGTTTTAGGAACTCAGCATGCTTCAATGTATGAAATTTCAGAGTTTAAAGATAATATTGCTCCTTGTCGTACTTTTGTTTTCTTAAGAGAACTTGAGACGTTAGCAAGAGCTGGATTAATTAAGGGGGGGCATATTGATAACGCTATTGTTCTTGTTGAAAGAGAAAATGTTCCCCAGTCTGAATTAGACGAGTTAGCAAAATTACTTGGGAAAGAAGACTTAGAGATTAAAATAAAAGGGAATACCTTAAACAATATTGAGTTAAAGTTCTTAAACGAACCAGCTCGTCATAAGTTACTCGATATAATGGGAGATCTAGCGTTGGTTGGGAAGCCAATCAAGGGGCATATTTTAGCTGCAAGACCTGGTCATTCTGGAAATGTATCGTTGGCAAAAATAATTAAGGGTATTATCAAAAAACAAGCTAAACAACCTCGAGAGTTTGATTTAGCAAAGACTCCTATATATGATATCAACGATATTGAAAAAATGTTGCCACATCGTTATCCATTTTTGTTGGTAGATAAGATTATGGAAATGGATGAAAACCGAATTATTGGGGTTAAAAACATTACAATGAATGAACCACAGTTTACAGGTCACTTTCCTGGTAATCCCGTGATGCCTGGTGTTCTGCAAATAGAAGCTATGGCACAAGTTGGAGGAATATTTTCTTTGAGTAAGGTTGATGAGCCAGAAAAATACTCAACTTATTTTATGAAAATTGATAAAGTGAAGTTCAAGAAGAAAGTGATACCTGGAGATACAGTTGTTTTTGAATTATTTTTACTATCGCCAATAAGAAGAGGTTTAGTTGAAATGGGAGGAAAAGCATATGTTAATGGAGAAGTGTGTATGGAGGCTGAGATGTTGGCCCAAGTAGTTAAAGATAAGTAAGAGATAGTATTTATAATATAATGAAATAAACCGTCAATGAGTTCCCTGTAGTTGACAGTAAATAATAAAAATAAACAAATGAATAAAGAAGCACTTAGATTTGTTCATCCAGACGCCAAAATAGGTAAAGATGTTACTATAGAGCCTTTTGCAACAATATATGGAGATGTAGAGATTGGTGATGGGACTTGGATAGGGCCTAATGTTGTGATTATGGATGGGGCTAGAATCGGGAAAAATTGCAAGATTTATCCTGGTGCTGTTATTTCAGCTGCTTCTCAAGATTTAAAATATAAAGGAGAGTATACTACTACTCATATTGGAGATAATACTGTTGTAAGGGAGTGTGTTACAATTCATAAAGGGACTGCAGATCGTGAAAAGACTGTTGTTGGAGATAATTGCTTATTAATGGCATATGTCCATATAGCTCATGATTGTATTGTTGGGAATAATGTAATTATAGCGAATAGCACACAATTGGCAGGTCATATTGTCGTAGGTGATAATGTTGTAATAGAGGGAATGGTTGGAGTTCAGCAGTTCGTGAATATAGGTGATCATGCGTTTGTTGCTGGAAGCACTAACGTTAGAAAAAATATACCTCCATATGTGAAAGCAGCTAGGGAGCCTTTGTCTTATGTAGGAGTGAATTCTATTGGATTAAGGAGAAGAGGCTTTACAGATGATCAAGTTAAAAATATAGAAGATACATACCGTATCTTGTATGTGCAGAACAGTAATGTTTCTTCAGGGATAAAAATAGCCGATGCTGAACTTCCTGAATCAGATGAAAAAAGCAAAATCATTGACTTTATAAAAGCTTCAACAAAAGGAATAATGAGAGGGATGTCTTAAGGAAGAAGTTTATGAGAAGAGTTGTTTCTTTTGGTTTAGGTCTGTTAATGCTCAGTTGTAGTGTTAGAAAGAAGAGTGGCGTAGAAAATGTCGGATATGAAGAAGCAGATCGTTATGTCTCAATGATTTCTTCAGAAAGTTTAAAAGAAAACCTAAGTGTTTTGGCTTCAGATGAGTATGAGGGAAGAGAAACAGCTATGCCAGGACAAAAAAAAGCAGCGAAATATATTGCTAGCTATTTTGACAGTATAGGTTTGTTGCCAGGAAATAAAGGATCTTATGAACAAAGCTTCCCTGTAGTTATCAAAGACCCTTCAAAGGTTAAGGTTCAAGTTGGGGGAAGTTCGATTCATTTTTTAGAAGACTTTTTTTATATAGGTTCGTTTAGTGATACTAATTTGATTGATATACCTATGGTATATCTTAATTATGGAGTTGTTGGTGAGGGTTATTCAGATTATGAAGGGTTTGATGTAAAAGGAAAGGTTGTTGTTATAAAGGAAGGTGTTCCTTCAGGTGTTGAATTAAAAGGAGATTGGAATAACTGGAGAAAAAAAGTTGCTGTAGCTGAAGAGCATGGAGCAATAGGCTTGTTTACAATAAAAAAAGATTTTAAAGAAAGAGCTGAACGTATTAAGTATTATGTCCAAAATCCAAGAATGGAATTGCATAATAAAGGAACGCAAAAGAAAATTACTTCAATTCCCAATTTTTTTATTTCTGAAGAAGCAGCTCAAGGTAGTTTTGGGATTCAAGATGTAAACGCTTCCAAAGTTCTAGAAAGGCTTATTTCGTTAGATTTAGAAATTAATCAAGTGTTATCATCAGAAAATATATTGGGGTTTATAGAGGGGTCTGATAAAAAAGATGAAATTGTTGTGATTACAGCACATTATGATCATTTAGGTTATGATGCTGGTGAGATTTGTAATGGGGCAGATGATGATGGTTCAGGAACAGTTGCTGTATTAGAGTTGGCAAAGGCTTTTTCTGTGGCAAAAGCCAATGGGCATGGGCCGAGAAGGAGTATTTTGTTTATGACTGTTTCAGGTGAAGAAAAAGGGTTGTTAGGGTCCCAATATTACACCGAAAATCCTATTTATCCTCTTGAGAAAACAGTAGTAGATTTAAATATAGATATGATAGGTAGGATAGATCCTAATCATGAGGATAATAACTATGTTTACCTGATAGGTTCTGATAAAATTAGCTCCGATTTACATGCAATTAATGAACAAGTAAATAAAGATAGGGTTAAATTGAACTTAGATTATACATATAACGATGAGTCTGATCCTAATCGATTTTACTATCGTTCTGATCATTATAATTTTGCAAAAAACGATATTCCTGTTATTTTTTACTTTAGTGGAACACATGATGACTACCACAAACCAACAGATGATGTAGATAAGATTGATTTTGAAAAGATAGAAAAAACGACTAAATTGGTGTTTTACACAGCTTGGGAGGTAGCAAACCGTAAGTCTTCTCTTAATCGAATAAATAATAAATAAGAAACCAACATGAAGCAAATAGTATTAATCACATGGGTTGTTTTTACAGGGATTATGGCATTTAGTCAAGTTTCTAATGATGCAATACCTAAAGGTTGGAAGGTCCTTAAAAACGAAGGTGTTTCCACATATCATTTACCAAGTATAGATGTCGAGGCTTTGATAGCAGAAGATAAAGTGAATGATAAATTGCCATTGCCATGGAGGTTTGGATACAAGCATAACGTAAATTATGGGCTTAGTGATGGAGATTGGGTTGAATTAGAGAACGGAGATAAGTTTTGGAGAGTTAGGTTTGAGTCTAAAGGAGCGCTATCTTTGAATGTTGTTTTTGATGAGTTCTATATTCCAGAAGGAGGAATCTTGACCATTTATGATGATGAGCATCAAAATGTTTTAGGAGCATATACTGCTAAACAGAACCAAGAAAGTCGCCAGTTCGGAACCTGGCTTTTGGAGGCTGATAATATGATTATAGAATACTATCAGCCAAATACAGTAAATGAAGAAGTGCAGTTGCATATTGGAGCAATTACACATGGGTATAGAAATGCTGAAACGTTTAAAACTCAAAAAAACCTAAATAGTTCAGGAAATTGTAATTTAGATGTTGACTGTCCTATTGGAAATGATTGGGCTGCATATAAGGATTTAAATAAAAAGTCAGTAGGACTTCTTCTTTCAGGAGGTTCAAGTTTTTGTTCAGGAGCATTGGTTAATAATACAGCTAATGACGGGAAACCATATTTTTTAACAGCAAATCATTGCTATAGTAACCCTTCAACTTGGTCATTTAGGTTTGAGTGGATTAGTCCAAACCCTGTGTGTGCGACTACAGCGCAAAGCCCAAATGGACCTACAACTAAAACCATTTCTGGTGGAACATTAAGAGCAAGAAGTGCGAATACAGATTTTTGTTTAGTAGAGATTAACTCTGCAATCCCAACCAACTGGGATTTGACTTGGGCAGGATGGGATAAAACTGATAACTTCCCTACTTATGTTGTTGGAATACATCACCCAGCTGGAGATATCATGAAGGTTTGTAGAGATGATACAGGACCTACAAAGGCTACAAATGCTGGTGCTCAAACATGGGAGATTACAAGTGCAGGAGATGGTTGGGAAATGGGAGTGACTGAAGGAGGTTCTTCTGGTTCACCGTTGTTTGACGAAAATGGAAGGGTAATAGGTCAACTATATGGTGGTGGAGCTGCTTGTAGTGGTACTGTAGATAACGATTTGTTAGATTATTATGGACGTTTTGGTGTGTCATGGGATGGAGCTTCTGCTAGTGAGCGCCTAAAAGATTGGTTAGACCCAACAAATACGAATGTAAATACGTTGGACGCTTACCCTCCTTTGCAGGTGTATGCATTAGACGCTGGAGTTTCTGTCGCGTTTCCTGAAGAGGAGTGCGCAGAAACAAGTATTACGCCTTCAATTACTTTAAGAAATTATGGGACATCGAATTTAACTAGTGCTACAATTGTTTGGTCTTTAAATGGAGGAGCAAACACTACAATAAATTGGACAGGGAGCTTAGCTCAGAATCAAACAGAAGATATTTCGTTGGGAAGTTTGACATCTGGTAATGGAGTATTTACAATAGCTACCTCTGTGACTTCGCCAAACGGAGGGACAGATGAGAACACTAATAATGATAGTGCATCCAGTACTTACACACTGTCTGCGAATAATTTTGGAACAACAAAAGTCTACCTGGATATATTAACAGATAATTACTCTAATGAAACAACGTGGGAGTTTAGAAATGCTAATGGAACAGTGATTCAAACAGGTGGGCCTTATAGTGATGATAATACTCACCATCTAGATACTTTTAATGTAGCAGTAAATGAATGTTATGAGTTTGAGATTTTTGATAGTGAAGATGATGGAATATGCTGTAGCTTTGGAAATGGAAGTTATGATCTAAAAACAGATAATAATACAGTGATACATCAAGGTGGTAATTTTGGGACAAGTGAATTAACAGAGTTTACTGTTAACTCTACTACAAGTGTAAAGGAGAATAGCAAACATGGTATTGCTGTATACCCTAATCCTGTGAATAGCATGTTAACAATTGTTTCTGGGGATTTAGAAACTTATGAATATAGAGTTTACAATACTGTTGGTCAAATTGTGACATCTGGAACTTTCGCCTCAAAAACTCAAATAGATGTTGATGCATTTCCTAAAGGAGTATATTTTATTAAGACTTTTAATGGTAAAGGAAAAGTTGTAACTTCTAAAATAATAAAAGAGTAAGTTGATTATGGAATATGTAATCTTAGTAGATGAAAAAGATAATCAATTAGGGTTGATGGAAAAGATGGAAGCACACGAAAAAGGGCTTCTACATCGTGCATTTTCAGTTTTTTTGTTCAATTCAAAAGGAGAAATGTTGTTGCAACAAAGAGCGTTTTCTAAGTATCACTCAGGAGGGCTGTGGACAAATGCTTGTTGCAGTCACCCTAGAGATGGAGAGCAAACCATTGCTGCGGCACATAGGAGGTTAAAGGAAGAAATGGGCTTTGATTGTGAAATTAAAAAGGCCTTTCATTTTATCTATAAAAGTGCACTGGACAATAACCTTACAGAACATGAGCTAGATCATGTGTTTATTGGAGAATATGAAGGAGAAATTATTCCTAATCCAGAAGAGGTAGAAAGTTACCAGTATATGCCTGTTTCAGCTCTTGTTAAAGATGTGGAAAATAATCCTCAAAATTATACAGAGTGGTTCAAAATTTGTTTAGAAGAAGTTTTAAATAGGGTCAAGATTTAATGAAAACTCTTCTGTTTCTTTGCCTGTTGGCCAATTTGGTAGTTTTGGTGTCAAGTTGTGATACAGAAACAGTTTCTAAAACCTATGTAACAGATAAACAATTACCCAATGGTGTTGTATTGTCTGTTGAAAAAACCAATAAGGAGCATACACAAATAGGCATATTTTCGAAACATAATTATGGCACAACTTATAGCTATTCATATCAGTTGACTGTAGAAGGAATAGATGCTGTATGGAATGGAGGTAGTGGGGAGCCCAAAAAGCTTATTTTTTGTCAAGACTCATTATTCCTACTATCATACAAAGAAAAGTTGTTTACTAATGATTCGTTAAGAAAGCTCGATACAACATTAGCTTATGAAAGTCATTATGAAGTGGTAGAGGTTTTTCAAAAATATGTCGATAACCGCTATTTTTTTAAGTTGTTTGGAGATGCAGCTTGGGTAAGTATTCCTTCAGGTTATTATCATTGCAAAAAAATCCGTTGTCAAGAGTATGATGTTCCAAATGATAATGAACTTTCGTTAACCTTTTCAGGTAAGGACTAACCAATTTTTGATTGCTGTCTTTTAATCTTGAAATAAAGATCATATTACAAGGTAGTTAATAAGTTCACAATCTTTCTTTTCTTATTTGCTCTCAGTTATTTTTTGATTACTTTCGTGTGAAATCTCGAGTAGAATCATACAGAATAGTAGAATGAGTACAAAATATACCGAAAATACAGGGTTAAACTTACCTAATGTAGCAGAAGAAGTTCTAGAAAAATGGAAAAGAGAAAATACTTTTCAAGAGAGTATTCTTTCCAAAGATGAGAACAAACCATTTGTTTTTTTTGAAGGACCTCCTTCAGCAAATGGATTGCCTGGGATTCATCATGTAATAGGGAGAACAGTTAAAGATATTTTTTGTCGTTACAAAACGTTGAAGGGGTACCGTGTTAACCGAAAAGCAGGTTGGGATACACATGGGTTGCCTGTTGAATTGAAGGTTGAAAAAGAATTAGGAATAACTAAGGAGGATATTGGTGTAAAAATTTCTGTAGATGAGTATAACAAGGCTTGCCGTGAAGCGGTGATGCGATATACTGATGTCTGGAATGACCTTACAGAAAAAATGGGCTATTGGGTAGATATGGAAAATCCATATATTACCTATGATAATAAGTATATGGAGTCTGTTTGGTGGTTGTTGCAACAAATCTACAACAAAGGTTTAATGTATAAAGGTTATACGATTCAACCATATTCACCAAAAGCTGGAACAGGATTGAGTTCACATGAGATTAATCAGCCAGGGTGTTACAAAGATGTAAAAGACACAACTATTGTTGCTCAATTTAAAGCTAAAGAAAATAATGTGTTACCAGAAAATACTTATTTCTTAGCTTGGACAACTACTCCTTGGACTTTACCTTCAAATACAGCATTGTGTGTAGGTCCAAAAATAGAATATGTGCTTGTTAAAACATTTAACCAATATACAGGGGACATTGTTAATTTAGTTTTAGCTAAGCCGTTAATGGGAAAACAATTGTCTGGAAAATATACACAAGCAAATGAGGAAGTAACGATTGAGGCTTATCAACATGGAGATAAGAAAATACCTTATGAAGTAATACAAGAGTTTATAGGAGCAGATTTAGCAGGGATTGAATACGAGCAACTCTTGCCATATGCTTTGCCATACGAAACACCAGAAAAAGCATTTCAAGTGATTACAGGTAGTTTTGTAACAACAGAAGATGGTACAGGTATTGTCCATATAGCTCCAACTTTTGGAGCGGATGATGCCTTGGTTGCAAAAGAAGCTGGAGTGCCTCCTATGTTGGTGATGGATGATCATCAAAATTTAGTTCCTTTGGTTGACTTACAAGGTCGGTTTAGACCTGAGATGAAAGAGCTTGGAGGGAAATATGTTAAAAACGAATATTACGAAGAAGGAGAAGCTCCTGAAAAGTCTGTAGATGTTGAAATTGCAATTCAGCTAAAAGAGGCTAATAAAGCATTTAAAGTAGAAAAGTACGAGCACAGTTACCCACATTGTTGGAGAACAGATAAACCTGTGTTGTATTATCCGTTAGACAGTTGGTTTATTAAGATTTCTGAGGTAAAAAATCGAATGGTCGAGTTGAATAAAACGATTAATTGGAAACCGAAATCAACAGGAGAAGGTCGTTTTGGAAATTGGCTAGAAAATGCTAATGATTGGAACCTTTCTCGCTCTCGTTATTGGGGGATTCCTATTCCAGTATGGAGAACAGAAGATGGAAGTGAGTCAATCTGTGTAGGGTCAGTAAAAGAGTTAAAAGAAGAAGTAGAAAAGTCGATAGCTGCTGGTTTGATGTCTGAAAATCCTTTTGCTCAATTTGATCCTTCGAATATGAGTGAGGAGAATTACAATACTTTTGATCTGCATAAAAACTATGTAGATGCTATTACTTTGGTGTCAGCCAGTGGTAAGCCAATGAAAAGAGAAGCAGACTTAATCGATGTTTGGTTTGATTCTGGTTCTATGCCTATTGCTCAACATCACTATCCTTTTGAGAATAAGGAGTTGATAGAAACAAAAGGTTTTGGTACTGCAGATTTCATTGCTGAAGGAGTAGATCAAACACGAGGGTGGTTCTATACTCAGCATGCAATCTCAACAATGGTATTTGATAAGGTGGCATATAAAAATGTAATTTCTAATGGATTAGTTCTAGATAAAAATGGACAGAAAATGTCTAAGCGTTTAGGTAATGGAGTAGATCCATTTAAAACATTAGACCAATATGGCCCAGATGCTACGCGTTGGTATATGATTACAAATGCGCAACCTTGGGATAATTTGAAGTTCGATGTTGATGGAATAACAGAGGTGCAACGTAAATTATTCGGAACATTATACAATACTTATGGGTTCTTCGCTTTATATGCAAATATCGACGGGTTTGATTATAGTGAGCCACAAATAGCGAAAGAAAATCAACCAGAAATAGATCGTTGGATAATCTCAAAGTTAAATTCTCTAGTACAAGATGTTGATCAAGCATTTGAAGCTTATGAACCAACGAAAGCAGGAAGGTTAATACAAGATTTTGTTACAGACCAATTGAGCAATTGGTACGTAAGGTTGTGTAGAAGACGTTTCTGGAAAGGAGATTATTCAGAAGATAAAATTTCTGCATACCAAACATTGTATACTTGTTTGGAGACAGTGGCAGTTTTAGCTTCTCCAATAGCACCTTTTTATACTGATAAATTGTTTTCAGAGCTAAATGGTGTAAGCCAAAAACACAATGTGAAATCAGTTCATTTAGCTGAATTCCCTAATGCTGATGAAGCATTAATTGATATAGAGTTAGAGGAGAAAATGGATATTGCTCAACGTGTTTCTTCAATGGTGTTGAGTATTAGAGCTAAAGAGAAAATTAAGGTAAGACAGCCTCTTCAAAAAATAATGGTTCCTGTTTTGGATAATTCTTTTGAGAATAGAATTAATTCTGTTTCAGATTTAATCCTTTCAGAGGTAAATGTTAAGGAATTAGAACTGTTGAAAGATACAACAGGTGTGTTGGTCAAAAAAATCAAACCTAATTTTAAAACCATTGGTAAAAAATATGGTAAACAAATGAAGTCAATTATGGCTATGGTAAAACAGTGGGGTCAAGATGATATTGCTGCGTTAGAATTAGCTAATGGATGGAAAGGAATGCTTGATGGGGTCGAAGTTGAATTGGTAGTCGAAGATTTTGAGATTTCAACAGATGATATTCCAGGTTGGTTAGTAACAACAGAAGGCAACCTTACAGTAGCTTTAGATGTTACTATAACTGAAGGATTAAAAGAAGAAGGTATCGCAAGAGAATTTGTAAATAGAATCCAAAATTTAAGAAAGGAAAGCGGTTTAGAAGTTACCGATAAAATAAAATTAGAGATCAAATCGAATAAAGAAATAAATAAAGCAGTAGAAAAGAATTTAGATTATATTTGTTCAGAAACTTTAGCGAAATCTTTAGATTTAGTTGAAAATATTAAAGATGATGCTTTGGTGTTTGAGGTAGAAAAAGGCATAAACGCAGCATTAACTTTAGAAAAAATATAATAACAAAGATTACAAAACCAGATTAAACATGTCAGAAAATAAAATTAACAGATACAGTGACGACGATTTACAAGAATTTAGAGAATTAATAGAAGGTAAATTGAAAGAGGCCAATGAAGATTTAGTGTTACTAAGGGAATCTTTATCTCACGAAGGAGATCATGGAACAGATGATACAAGTAGAACATTCAATATGATGGAGGATGGTTCTGAAACAATGATGAGAGAGGAAATGGCTCAGTTAGCTGTGAGACAAGAAAAGTTTGTTAAAAACTTGGAAAATGCATTGATAAGGATTGAAAATAAGACTTATGGTGTTTGCCGTGTAACAGGAAATTTAATCAGAAAAGAAAGATTAAAGTTAGTTCCGCATGCTACATTAAGTATTGAAGCTAAAAAAGCGCAAGGGTAAAATATAAAATGGAATTAGTAAAGTATCAAAATGTCATCTTTATTATTCTTACGATTGTAGGAATAGTGTTTTTGGCTATCAGTATTTTTCTAATCAAGTTCCCACCCAAAAAAATTAATGGATTGTATGGATATAGAACCTCTAGGTCTATGCAGTCGCAGGAAGCTTGGGATTATTCGCAACGTTATTCTTCAAAGATAATGGTCGTTTTAGGACTCGTTTATTTTGTACTAGGAGTAACTAGTCTGTTTGTCCCTAAACAAGAAGATATGGTGGGAGCATTAGTGTCAATAGTAATTGTGCTTAGTGGTGTTTTTTTTATGTTTTATAAAACGGAAAGACAGTTGGCTAAGCGATTTGATTTTTAATAAAGAATTGTGCGAACAGCTTTAATAACAATATTTTCGGTAATATTTATCGATCAGTTTGTCAAGATTTGGATAAAAACACATGCCTTGCTTCATGAAGTCGTGGGGAGTTTTGGCTTTATAAAATTTCATTTTATTGAAAACCCAGGAATGGCCTTCGGAATGGCTTTTGGAGGAGATTGGGGAAAAATCATATTAGGACTATTTAGGGTTATTGCTATCGTAGGTTTAGGTTTAGTGATTCGAAACTTAATAGAAAACAAAGCACATAGAGGGTTAGTTTTATCTATTTCGTTAATATTTGCTGGAGCTTTAGGGAATATCATTGATGGGGTATTGTACGGTTATTTATTTGATAAAGGAACAGTATGGGACCCAACATTACAGGATTGGTTAGGGTACTCAGGTGTAGCTCAGGCAAACTTTGAAGGTTATGCTGGAGTACTTCAGGGTTGTGTTGTCGATATGATTCATGCCGAGTTTTACTACCCTTCTTGGATGCCGTTTGGACTGGCAGGAGAGGAAGTGTTTCCGCCTGTTTTTAATATAGCCGATTCAGCGATCTCTATAGGTATTGTCATTATTATATTATTTAATAAGCGTTTCCTAGGGGAGAATTCAGGTGATTTTGAAGTTTTTAAAAGAAAGAAAAAATCATTGGTAGAGTAGAGCATGCCTAACCAAACTAAAATATTGATTATATATACAGGGGGAACCATTGGTATGATTACTGATGTGGAAACAGGAGCACTAAAACCATTTGACTTTAATCAGATTTCAGAAGAAGTACCTGAGCTAAAAAAAATACCATATCAATTGGAAACATTGTTTTTCAAAGAACCAATAGATTCTTCAAATGTAACTCCAAAAACTTGGATTAAAATAGCAGGTCTTATAGAAAAACACTACAATGACTATGATGGCTTTGTAGTATTACATGGTTCAGATACGATGGCATATTCTGCCAGTGCTTTAAGTTTTATGCTAAGGAACCTTAACAAGCCCGTAGTATTTACTGGATCTCAATTGCCTATTGGAGTAATTAGGACAGACGGAAAGGAGAATTTAGTGACAGCAATTGAAATTGCAGGAGCTAAAAAAAATGGAGAGCCAATAGTTCCCGAAGTTTCGGTATACTTTGAGTATAAGCTTTATAGAGGAAATAGAACAACAAAATTAAATGCAGAACATTTTGAAGCCTTTGCATCTTTTGATTATCCGATTTTAGCTAATGCAGGGATAAAAATAAATTACAATTACAGTAAAGTTTTAAAGTTAAGAAAAGCACCACTTCAAATCTATCGTAATTTCAATACCAATGTGGCAATTTTAACTTTGTTCCCAGGAATAACGCATGATTTTGTGAGGCACTTTTTTAATACCCCAAATTTAAAAGGGGTAGTGTTACAAACTTTTGGTTCGGGGAATGCGTTGAGTAAGCAATGGTTTCTAGATGAGTTGTTAAGGGCTATTAGAAAAAACATTACGATTCTTAATGTCACGCAGTGTAAAATGGGAGAGGTCATACAGGGGCGTTATGAAACAAGTGAAGGTTTAGAGAAAGTCGGTGTGATTGGTGGAGGAGATATGACTATTGAGGCAGCGATAACTAAAATGATGGTTGTTTTAGGAGAGTTAGCCGATAGAGAAGAAATTAAAACAGCCCTTCTTCGCTCTTTTTGTGGAGAAATTACAGTTTGATTAAAGAGCTACGAATGTAATGTTTGGGGCCAATAAATTAATTTAAGTTGAAAAATATAGCTTAGAAAGGTCAGTTTTTTGTAAAATTATAAGCTAAACAAGTTGTTTTTTTAAGTTTCAATAATATTGTATGAAGTTGTCTAAGCCCTATCGGCTTGAGGTTCCTAATTTTAGTTGAATATCAGAAAACCTTCTTTACAACTTAAAAGATACAACCGTTAACAAATAAAATTCAACCTTTCCTTATTTCTTACACAGCTGATTTAAATATTTTTCGTATTTTGGCTCACTGTAAAAAACGAGTTAGGCTTTAGCCCTTGTTTTTACAGGAAATTTTAAATTAGTAAAGTAATAATAAAAACAAAAATCAGGCGTTTAAAACGCAGGAGAGAACAAAAATTAAAACGATGAAAAAACTATTTGGATTTTTAGCCGTAGGGGTATTTTCGATTACAAATGTTTCAGTAGCATTAGCTCAAGATGCAGCAGAAAAAGCAGCTCAAGTAGAAGAAAAAGCTGTTCCGATTACACAAATGATTAAACAAAAGTTTATTGAAGGTGGACCTGAGTTTATGGCATTTGTTTTAATTTGTTTAATTCTAGGTTTAGCATTTGCGATAGAAAGAATTATCTATTTAAACTTAGCAACAACAAACTCAACAAAATTATTACAAAAAATCGAAGGAGCGTTAGCATCTGGAGGTGTTGAAGAAGCTAAGGAAGTTTGTAGAAATACAAGAGGACCAGTAGCAAGTATCTTTTACCAAGGTTTAGAGCGTTCTTCTGAAGGTGTTGAAATGGCAGAAAAAGCTGTAGTATCTTATGGAAGTGTTCAAATGGGATTATTAGAAAAAGGATTGTCTTGGATTGGGTTATTTATTGCTCTTGCACCAATGCTTGGGTTTATGGGAACGGTAATCGGGATGATTCAAACGTTTGATAAAATTC
>JAUHZI010000003.1 GCA_030426105.1 Bacteroidia bacterium
ATTCTTTAAAGATGTTGAATCTCAATTGTATAAAATTCAATATCGTGTAATGTTGAGCCGTTACAGAGGGAAAACAGATTGTCCTGATTGTAAAGGTTCTCGTTTACGCAAAGATGCTAATTATGTGAAAGTAGGTGGATATTCAATTACAGATATTGCTGCTTCCAGTATTGATGAGGCTAAGGTTATTATGCAAAATCTAGATTTGGATGAGTATGATCAAACAATTGCAAAACAAATTCTCATTGAAATTAATTCTCGACTTGCTTTTTTGAGTGATGTAGGATTAGGATACTTATCGTTAAGTAGAATGTCCAATACACTTTCTGGTGGAGAATCTCAACGCATTAATTTAGCAACTTCTTTGGGAAGTAGTTTGGTGGGATCAATGTATATTTTAGATGAGCCTAGTATTGGTTTGCATCCTCGTGATACACTTCGTCTTTTGAAGGTACTAAAATCATTAAAAGCTTTAGGTAATACTGTTGTTATTGTTGAACATGAGGAAGAAGTAATGAAAGCTGCTGATGAAATAATTGATATGGGACCAATGGCTGGTTCTTTTGGTGGAGAAGTAGTGTTTCAAGGGGATCACGAAGCGCTAATCGATGGAGATAAAAGTTTGACAGCTAAATATTTAACCAATAAATTAAAAATACCTGTTCCAAAAGTTCGAAAAAAATGGAATAAAAGTATTGTTGTTGAAGGAGCTGAAGAGAACAACTTAAAAAACATTACTGTTGAATTGCCGTTAGAATGTTTGACAGTTGTGACTGGTGTGAGTGGTAGTGGAAAATCGACATTGATTAAACAAATATTATACCCTGCATTGAAGAAAGTACATGGTGGTACCGCAGATAAAACAGGAGCATTCAAAGGGATAAGCGGAGATATCAAGGCAATTACTGAGATTGAGTTTGTTGATCAAAATCCTATAGGAAAGAGTTCTCGGTCAAATCCAACGACATATGTCAAAGCATATGATGATATTCGAGCATTATTTGCTCAGCAACAATTATCGAAAATTAATGGGTATCAACCCAAACATTTTAGTTTTAACGTTGAAGGAGGGCGTTGTGATGCATGTGAAGGGGAAGGTGTTATTACAGTTTCTATGCAGTTTATGGCTGATGTACATTTAGAGTGTGAAGTTTGTAATGGAAAACGTTTTAAAGAGGACATTTTAGAGGTTCGTTATAATGGAAAAAATATTCATGATATCTTAACCATGACAGTGGATGATGCAATTGATTTTTTTGCACAAAACTTAGATCGATTAGAACAAAAGATTATTACTAAAATTAAACCATTACAAGATGTAGGTCTAGGGTATGTACAATTAGGTCAATCGAGTAATACATTGAGTGGGGGAGAGGCGCAGCGTATTAAATTAGCATCTTTTTTATCGAAGAAGAATGTGAAAAATAAAACACTTTTTATTTTTGATGAACCAACTACTGGATTGCACTTTCATGATATTGATAAGCTGTTGACCGCGATTTATTCCTTGATTGATTTAGGACATTCAGTAATGATTATTGAACACAATACAGAAGTGATCAAATGTGCAGATTGGGTTATTGATTTAGGTCCTGAAGGTGGAACTAATGGAGGAGACTTAGTTTTTTCGGGGACACCTGAAGATTTAGTCAAAGAGAAAAAATCTTATACAGGTCAATATTTAAAGGAGAAACTATAATTAGATTTCAAGATACTTGTCCAAAAGGCTTTTTACAGATTCAGAAGTTGATGCTTCACTAATTTTTTGACGTGTAGTTTCATCTAAGTTCTCTTGAATAGCTTTTTCTACTGTCAATAGAGGTTTTTCATCTGGTGGTTCAGGAAATATATTTTGCTCTTTAAATAACCTTCTAGTGACCGAAGCGACTTCATGCGCTCCATTATAATTATGCTCTTGCTCTAATAAATAAGCTAATGCAATTAGTCCATAAGCATCCTTTGGTTCTTCTCCCTTAGGAGTTGCAAGTAAATAGTATTTTTGAATTAATGTTTTTGCTTCTGAATAGTTTCCTTTTGCGATAGAAACAAAAGATTTGTTAAAGTGGTCAATAGTATACATTCCAGTTGAACCTATTTTATAACTGATATCCATGCTTTCATTATAAAAAGCTTCAGCTTTGTCCATATTTCCAATTAGACGCCACATCTCTGCGTTCATGTGTGCTCTATACATTAACCATTTTTTATTGCCTGTAACCTCTGTTAAATTTACCAATTCGGCACTTAACTCAGCCAAACGTATGGTGTCCAGTTTTCGTTGTGCATTACGACATAATGATGTTAGTGCCTGTCCTACCAAAGTATCGTTCTTTGTTGCTTGTCCTATGGCTAAAACTTCATTGGCGAGTTCAATGGATTTTTGATCATTTCCCTCTTTAAAAAGCTGATATGCTTGTTTTAACTTTTCTTGCGGATCGACTTCTGGTGCAGAATTAATTATTTCTGAAGCTTTTTTTGGTTCTTCTATTTCTTGTTGTTTTTCATTGGTAGTATTACACCTGATAAATAAGAGGACAGATAAGACGATAATAGTTGAAGTGAATTTTGCCATAACCATTTGTTTTAAGCAAAGATAAAACTCTTTTGTAATAGGATAACAAAACGGCAAGAAACTGATGGATGTTTCTTGCCGCGATTATATTAAGGGGTATAGGGGTGTCTTTTTGTTGTTGGTAGCTATACTACTGTGGTTTTTGACAACCTTTACCATCCCAAGGTAATGAGCCTACAGGAATAGCTTCTTCTATCTCTAATTTTGGTAAAAAGATTTCTGCATCAATACTTGTTCCTCCTGCTTGTAAGTTTAGGCCAAGCATACTGCGGAGTTGATTTGCGCCTGAATTACTGGCGTGGACAGAAGCATCAACTTCTTCTCTGGAGATTTCTTTTCTTGAACCATAGATATTTGCCCAACGTTCTGCCAGTGGAATTTTAATAAGCATAGCTTTGTTTCCTATACTATTCTGGTCTAAAACTGTAGACTCATCTAAAATATCATCTACTTTCATCATGTCGTTACGTTCTTTATAGTCGTATTTCGAGTTTCCTGTAAATAAGTTGTTGTTGAGGGTAATTTTTGCTCCTGGATTATAAACTCCTCCTTGATGACCGAATCCAAAGACATTGTTTTCTATAGTTGCAGTTAGATATTGATCGCATGCCAAAGCGTTTCCTCCATAAGACGCAATAGCATCATGTTTCCAATTAAACAGAGAAGTGTTGTGTTTCACAACAAAGTTAGGGACCAATTTAGGGTCTGAACCAGTATACCCTGATCGAATGTGAATTCCATACCCCGTATTATTAATGCATAAGTTGTTTTGAATGATACCTTTGGCACCTTGGAAAATACGAACAGATAATGCTCCTTCCGTAGGAGCGGTGTTCATTATTACACAATTTTGGACCGCTACATTGGTAAACTTACTTGCTACAATCACTACTCCTCCAGATTCTGGACTAGGGTTTTGTCCCGAGTTAGGGCTTGCTTTTCTTCGAATTGCTAACCCTTTATTATGATGATATCGATTTCTAGGCCCATTATCAAAAACAATTCCGTCAACAATAATAGAACCACCAGTGGAAAGTTGACCATTACTTTCTCTTTGTTGGTCAGTACGGATGTATAATCTGGGTTGTGTGAGTTTCATGTATTCATTCGTTCCTGTAAAAATAGTTTGAGTTGTTCCCCATGGATCTCGTTTGGTAAACGTTTCATCATACCCGCCATATATTTTTACAGGAACATTAATTTCATCTGATCCTCTAGAACCTTTACTGTTGTATATCCCACCAGCAATATAGATGATGTCATTAGGTTTTAAATGATGAATGATGTTTCCTAAATCTTTTGCTGGTCTTTCTTTGGTCCCTAATTGTCCAGAGCCTTTTGTTTTGCTTACATACCACTCTCTTCCCTTATTGGCAAAATTGGTTGATGTATTAGAAGGAGAATTCGATTTTGAAGTTGTTTTGTTATTGCTTGTGGTGGTAGGAACTTTAATTTTATCTTTTAATTTTCCAAAATTAACTTGTCCAAATACAGAAGATAGTGCAAAAGTCAAAAGTAAAAATACGGCTGATTTTTTTGTTGTTGTGTACATTGTTTTTGTTGTTAGTTGGTTTGTATCATTCTATAAAAAATGATGGCCAAAACTAACAGACAACAATGAATTTTAACTCACCCAAATGGGTGAAATTAGTATGAATAAGGATGAAATTAGTTGTTTTTCTGGGATTGTAGCAAGCTCCCTTTGACAGCAGCTTGTGTTCTGTTGTTGACATCTAATTTCACATATAAGTTATTGATATGCGACTTAATTGTGTTGACTGACAAGAATAGTTTGTCTGCAATTGCTTTGTTCGGAAGACCTAAAATAAGTAAGTCTAAAACCTCTTGTTCACGGTCAGATAGTTTTTCCTGTAATGCAAAATTAATTTTTTGAGTTGCGATTTTCGGACGCTTTTTATGCTCTTCAAGCTCTTCTTGTAGGACAACAAGGTCGTTCAAACGATTTTTGATTTCAGCTCTTAATAATTCTTCATTGGTTTTCGCTTTATTGCGAATTAAGGTTAAGAAAACAATGGAAGTAATTAAAGCTAAAATAATAACTCCAATCCAAAGTTTTTGAAGCGCCAGTGTTTTTGACTTTATTTTATTGTCTTTTTCTAAGAGCTCGTTTTGTAATAGAATTTTTTCATTTTGGATACTGTCTATCACATGCTTTTTATTGTATTCAAATTTGAATTCACTTTCAATTATTTTCTTTTTGTTTTGAATGCTATTTAGAGAATCATCAAGTTGTTTGTATTGTTCTAAATAATAGAGTGCTTGGTTTGGACTGTTTTTAGCTTTATAAACAAGGTATAAAACTTTTGTAGCTTCCTTTTCTATGGCTTTAAACTTCCATTGTGTTGCTAATGCTAAAGATTCATTGGCATATTGATTCGCTGCTGTTAGCTGGTTTTGCTTTAAAAAGATATGAGCAATTTTATATTGTGAAGTCGCTATGCCTTTACGATCTGATTTTTGCAATCTCAGCGATAAACTTTTTTGATAATAGGTTAACGCAGTCTTTAAATATTCTTGATCTTCATACAATGTTCCTAAGTTACTGTAGGTTGAAGCTAGACCAATAGAATCGTGAATGGATAAACGGATGTCTTCTGATCTTTTATAATAATGTTCTGCTTGTTTCCAGTCTTTTAGATTACGATAAATCAAAGCGAGGTTATTGTAGTTAGATCCTAAGCTTTTAAACTGTTCATTCTTTTCATTGATTGAGATGCACTGTTCATAGTAGTCTTTAGCTTGGTAGTAATTGTGTAATTCCAAATGTAAAGTCGCCAAATTGTTAAGTATTCTGGGATATTCACTTTCATATCCTTGTTCTTGAATAATTTTCAAGCACTTTAAATTCCAGTCGATGGCCTCGCTAAAGTTCCCTTTTTGGTGGTTGGTAAACGCTTTCCATCCATAACCTTCTCCAATCCCGCCTATAAATTGATGTTCTAGCGAAAGTTGCAGTGCTGTATCAACATGTTGTTCGGCTATTTTGATGTCTTTATAAATCGATAATCCAGCTAAATGATAATGCATCTCAACTTTTACTGTATCGTGTAAGCTTTTATTTAATTCTGCTTTTAGAGAATCTATTAAGTGTTGGTTCCCTTTTATTGAAAAACCGCAAAATAAAAGTGCTATCGTAAACAAGAACGATTGAAGATATGTTGGTTGATTTTGCATAGCGTTTGCAAAAATCATGGTTTAATAATTAACAACAAAATGTTTTAAGAGGAAAATAGAGTAAAGAAAATTAGAGTAAAGAAGATAGAAGAAAGAAAAGAGATGGCTTTATTACTACATTATGATATTATATTATTATTACAATATTCTTTTAGGGGAGATTTACCAAATAATTTTTAATTATTTTCGTGCATGGATAACCATACCAATCCAAAACAACAAATGTCACTACCAAAAGATTTAAAAGAAAATTTTTGTTTGATGCCTTGGGTGCATCTATACGTTGGGACTAATGGGAAAGCAAATGCATGTTGTAATACATCTATTACCTATGGAAGTGTTCGAAATCAAGCAGTAGAAACGATTTGGAATGGAGATAAAATAAATCATTTTAGAAACCAATTATTAAAAGGAATAAAGGATAAACGTTGTTCAGTTTGCTACAACAAGGAAGCAGCTGGAAAAGCAAGTATTCGAACAGAAACTTTGGAAAGATTTAACGATTATATTCCGATTGCATTGGAGAATATTCGGCCGACTAAACCTGTTTATTTAGATATTCGTTACAGTAATGTGTGTAATTTAAAATGTCGAACCTGTTGGCATGGCGCAAGTTCAAGTTGGTTTGAAGAAGCTAAGGTGCTAAAGAATAACTTTGGAGATAAAGCAATTCTTAAAGCTACAACTGATAATGCCAAGTTAATAGAAGATATTGTAAATTACAGTGATGAGTTAGAAGAAGTTTATTTTGCAGGGGGTGAGCCTTTATTGATGGAAGAGCACTATGATTTTTTAGATTTATTAATCCAACAACAATCCTTTAATACTAGAATTCGTTATAATACGAATTTGTCTCGACTTCAACTAAAAGATCGAGGGGTAATCGCTTATTGGAAGCAGTTAAAAAACATACACTTATCTATTAGTATTGATGCAACAACTGATAGGGTTGAGGTCATTCGTAAAGGTTTAAAATGGGAGAAGTTACTTCAAAACATCCGAATAATCCAAGCTGAATGTCCACATGTAGTGATTGAAATAGCACCAACTGTTAGTGCGTTAAATATTTTGCAACTATTCGATTTACACCGTTACTTCTTTGAACATAAATTGATTCAGTCAATCAATGCTATCTATATCAATTTATTGGAGCGCCCTAATTATTATAATATTCAGGTTTTACCAATTGATAGGAAGTTAACAACTAAAAAAATGTTAGAAGAACATATCCTTTGGTTAAGAAAAAATAAAGCTCAAGAATCAGTAGTTGACGAATTAAAAGCTATTGAAAAATACCTTTTTGCTAAAGATGATGAGAAAGGGTATACACAGTTGCAGCAACAAACCGAGCGACTAAATGAAATGAGAAGCGATTCATTTTCAGTGTTTTAACTTATTTTGTTAAATAAATTTTGTGATTCAAAAAAATGGAATACATTTGCACCCGCAATTTTTGAAAAATGAAATTAACACAATCAAAAAAACAACGTATTTCTAATAATGCAATCGCGTATCGATTAGCAAAAAAGAAATTGAAGCGCTTTACGAAGAAAATCGTAGGAGTTACAGCTTTGTTTATTGTCTTGAGTAGTTTTACATTCAGTAATCCATCGTCGGAAGATGATGCACTATTGACTGTCGAAAATTTAAGAGAGTTATTAATTGAAGAAGGTGTACAACATGCTGACATTGTTTTAAGACAAGCAATTCAAGAAACAGGATGGTTTAAGTGTACGCATTGTTCGCTTAATAGAAATAATATTTTTGGATTTTATTATAAAAAGAAATACCTATCTTACGATAATTGGCAAGAGTGTGTACGTTATTATAAACGTTGGCAAGATAGACATTATAAAGGTGGAGATTACTATGCTTTCTTAAAAAAAGTGGGGTTTGCAACTGATCCAATGTATGTCAAAAGGTTGAAAGCCATTAAGATAGATTCGGAATAAGTCCTTAACAGTAAGAATTACTGTCCTTTTCATAAATTCTAATTATATTTGCCTTGATATGATTAGAAGATTTATTTTAGTATTAACCCCCTTATTGTTGAGTGTTTCATTGTTCTCTCAGGAGAATTTAAAGATAATGTATTATAACTTGTTGAAGTTCCCTGATGTACCAGCTAGAGCTGATACACTTAAGAATATCATTCAACATGTGGAGCCAGATATCTTTATTGTAAATGAATTGAGGAGTATTTATGGAGCAAACTTAATTATGACCCAAGCTTTAAATGTGGATGGAGTAAGTCATTATGCTCAAGCTGTTTTCCAAGATGCAAATGGAACAGATACGGATAACCATTTATATTATAATACAAATAAGATAGGTTTTGTTGAACAAACAAACATTAATGCTAGCCCTAGAGCGTTAAGTGAGTACAAGGTATATTATAAAGATCCTAATTTAGCGCAAACCAATGATACTACATTTTTATATTTATATGCTTGTCATTTAAAAGCTGGGAATAATGGATCTTCATCTCCAACTGAAGCTCAACAACGCCATACAGCTGCTCAGGCATTAAAAAACTTTTTAACCAATAATAACCGTACACGTAATGTTATTGTGGGAGGAGATTTTAATATGTATACAAGTTCTGAGTCAGCGTATACCGAATTGACAACAGGAGGAAATGTTAATTTGTTTGATCCTATTGGTCAAGCAGGGGCTTGGAATAATAATTATAACTACAGAGATGTGCATACCCAAAGTACAAGAGCTTCATCAGTAAGCAATCCTTATGCTGGAGGTTCTACTGGAGGAATGGACGATCGTTTTGATATTATTTTTGTTTCAAATGATATCTTAAACGGTTCTCAAGGAGCGAAATATGTTGCCAATTCATATGAAGCAGTAGGGCAAGATGGGGAGCATTATAATGGTTCAGTTAATGATGGATATAACTACGCTGTTCCTCAAGATGTGGCTAGTTCTTTATTTTATATGAGTGATCACTTGCCTGTATTAATGGAAGTGACTGTTGGTGGACCTGTGAGTGTTCAACAGCATGAAAATGTTATATCAGAGTTAGTTTTTGACGCTCCAAATAAGTTATTAAATGTTTATTTTGAACAAACATATGAAACACTTGATCTAAGTATAGTTGCATTGTCAGGAAAAGAAGTTGTAAATAAACAATTTAACGGAATTTCATCAATCTCTGAATATTTAGTTCATTTAACACCAGGGATGTACTTGGTAAATATTATAGCTGATGGAACGCCTGTTTCTGCAAAGATTATGGTATTCTAGAATCATTCTTGTTACAATAAATAATAAAAGCCCATTCTATTTTAATAGAATGGGCTTTTATTTTGGTGTAATTTGATTATTTGCGTTCTTCTATTGGGCAAGTATTAATTCCGAATATTGAGTATAGGGGGCAAAGGCTAATAAAAGAAGTTCCGACAAAAATAAGGGTCAATACAACAAGTATTATCCCCAAAGTTCCAGAGACAATGTTACCTAGATATAACCCTGCCATAATTAAGGCTAATATTAAACGAATTGTTCTATCAATTTTTCCCATGTTCTTTTTCATAATAAATCTGATTAAGGTTTGTATACTACAAATATCAGGAAAGAATAAAGTAAGAATTGGTGATAATTGTCACAACACTGAAAATAACTTAAGAGAAAGTATTACTTAACCTTAGTCTTAATTTTCTTATAGAAGGAAATTGTCAAAAACATATAACTGTCTTTATCTGAAGGGTCACCTCTTTGTAACCCATGTCCAGTATTGTCTAGACCATCATTTTTGTTAGAAGGGTCTGCTAGATATGCAGCTACATCACCCTTAGAAGCTCTTATGATAGAATTGTTATAATAATTAGTACTTACATCATCAATATAATAAAGCGATGAGTTAGTTCTAATTTTAGCCCCATATCTCGTCCTATAGATTTTCTAAAGCCAAATCCCATTGGAATTACAACAGTTGCTGGTTTGTACTTAGAAGGGCCTCCAGGAAGACCTTGTCCCTCTGTACCTAATTTTCTTAAGGCAACATTAGCACCGTTTGGTCCACGCCCCTTTGGATTATAGAAAACAATCCCAATTCCACCAACAGCATAAATGCCAATAGAACTACTTTTTAAACCTAATTTTTTCCCTGTTGAAGTTTTTACACCATAGATATTACCTATTTTCTCTTTCAGAAATTGGTATTCTCCAGTAAGACTTAATTCATATAAGTTAGAAACAAAATTTAGATTTCTATGACTTCGGTAGTATTCTTGAGTAAGCGCGTCATCTCCAGAAACTCGACCAAAATAAAAACTCGGCCTAATAGCAAATTTTTCAGCCAAATAATATTGATAGGTAATATGAGCAGCATAGCGTGTCTTGACCCACTCCAAATCCCATACAAAATTAGATCCTATTCGGTCTCTACCTCCTAAATCTCCTAGGAAATTTGAGGCTCCAGCTCCTCCTATTAACTCCACTCTTTTAGTCCGCCATATATTACTATTGTAGAAGCCTTGCGCATGCAAAGTTCCTACAATAAGTAGAAGATAGAGCGATGTTAAAATAGTTTTCACCTAACAGTTAACTAGTTTTGAGGCAAATATATTGCTTAATTATGTTATTTTCAAGTCTGTTGAGGTAATCTATTTGACGAAGTTAATAAAAAAACAAAGCCAATTTAAATGAATTAAATTGGCTTTATAAAAAATAATATTAAATTAACTTTTAGTTAGACGGAGTATTTGTTGGAGCAGCAGGCAAAGTAGGAGTTGTTACTGTTGTAGTTGGTCCTCCACTTTCAATACCTGTTTTAACACTTCCTGCAGATGAAGATCCGCTATTTACAAACATAACAGAAACTAGACATAAAACTGCTATACCACCTGCTAAGTACCAAGTAACTTTTTCAATGGTTTCAGTAGATTGAGCAGCTCCTCCTAATTGATTTGTAACTCCAAAGCTTTGGTCTAATCCACCTCCTTTAGAGTTTTGAACCATAACCACTACAATTAACAATACACTTGCTAAAATTAAAACTACTGCGATTAAAATATCCATATCTTATTTATTATGTTGTTGTTTCTCTTTTAAAAATCTTATTCGGCTTGCAAAGAAAGTCTTTTTTTCTGGATTTTTCAAACTCAATTGCTGATAAATTTCAATTGCTTTGTCAATTTGCCCTTGTTTTGCATAAATTGTAGCCAAAGTTTCCGTAACAAATTGATTATTGGCAACTAAACTCATCTTAGCCATATTGGCTGGAGAGAAGACTTCTTTTTTAGTTTTATCATTCTTGTTCCCAGAGTTTAAGAAGTCATCAATGATAGAACCTGTAGATTTTTGGGCTGGGGGTGGGGACGTTGGTTTATCAAACCAACTTACAAAGGAACGTTCGGTTTCTTCTTCAGGATAAGTGACAGACTCTATAGTATTAGGTTGAGGTTCATCAAATTCATATTCAGAAATATCCACTTGTATACTGGCATTTACTGCTTCGGTAAGAATGTTTTTTTCAAGTTCATCTATGACTTTAGCCTTTTCTTTCTCTTTCTCTTTCTCTTTCTCTTTCTCTTCGGAATCGTTAAGTATAACCGTTGGCTCTTTTTCAGTGATTGGATCAGAAGTGGTTGTAGAAACTGTTGTTTCTTCTGATGAGGTAGAATCGGTTATTGTTTTTTCTTTTGGTGAAGGCTTAAACGTTTCTTCTTGCTCAATAATTTGAGCTTGAAGTGCTGGCTGGAAGAGTAATTCATAAACACGTTTTCTGTCAGAGACAACCAAAGCGCATCTTTCCAATTGCTCTTCAAGTCGAATATCATTATGTAGGTGAAGGTATTTACAATAGATTAATTGTAAAAGACCACTGTAAGGATATTGTTGTACAAATTGTTCCAAAGCTTCTGAATTAGCTTGTTTCAATGCTTGTTCATCCTCTAAGTAATGGGCTATATTTTCAATGTTAAATATCATTTGTTTACCAGCTACCTCCAAATGCTTTATCGTAAATAGATTGAGTGATCTGTTCAATGACTTCTTCTTGTAAGCTTTCTTCTTCCGCAGAAAAATCTAATGAACTATCAAAATCTGTATAAAAACTAATTCGTTCGTTATCGATGATAGTACTGTCTTTGTTTTCAGGAGTAGTGTATGTACAGTTGGCTATAACAGTCATCGTAAATCGGTTTTGTGCTGCAGCTTCAGAATTTGCTTGAATACTAATAGGATTAACTTTATAGTCAATGATTTCTCCAGAGATTTTCCAATCAGCATTATCGGAAACTAAAGAAAGCTTAGTTTGTGATTGCATCAAATCTTTTAAACTTTCAGTTAACACATTACTGGTGTTAGCACTGGCTAAAGCAGAACGATTTTCGAAATAATCAACTTGTATAGTCTTTCCAGGGATTTCAGTCCCCCCTTTTCCTCCTGACTTAAACGAAAATTGAGGAATAGCACAGGCATTTAGTCCTATAACAAGCAATAAACTTATTTTAAAGATTAGTCTCATTTCGTGATCTCGTATTCTTTAATTTTTCGATAAAGTGTTCGTTCTGAAATACCCAATTCCTTAGCTGCATGTTTACGTTTCCCTTTATGCTTGGCAAGTGCCTTGATTATTAATTCCTTTTCTCTAGCCTCTAGCGATAATGATTCTTCAACTTCTACATGCTCCTGAATAGGTTCATGATAGTCGTCGTCGTATGTTGGAGTACGATCAATAGAAACGGGGTAGGTAATAGATGGACTCGCCGTAGGTATAAGGTCGTTAGGATAGTTCGTTATATGTGCATCATCATTAATAGGCTCAAAATTGGTATTCCCTTTAAGGAGTTGTGCAACAGCCTTTTTGGTTTCTGCTAATTCTTTTTTGAGATCAACAATAATCTTTAAGATTAAATCTTGATCCATTTGTTGATTTCCTGAACTATTAGTATCAAACTGACTTCCCATTACACTAGGAAGGTTTTGTTCATGGTCTTTAGGAAGATATTTTAATAAAATTTCAGGCGTAATAAGGCGCTCTTTTTCAATAACAGAAATTTGTTCTGTTAAGTTTCTCAATTGTCTAATATTACCAGGCCATCTGTATCCATTTAAAACAGGAATAGCATCATCTGTTAAACGTATTGTTGGCATTCTATACTTATCTGCAAAAGTAGAGGCGAATTTCCTAAACAAAAGGTGAATATCTTCTCTACGCTCTCTTAAAGGAGGAAGAGTAATAGGAACAGTACTTAAACGATAAAATAAATCTTCTCTAAATTTATTGTTTTGAATTGCTAACCCAAGGTTTTCATTCGTCGCTGCAATAATTCGAACGTCTGTTTTTATGACCTTCGAAGAACCTACTTTAATGAATTCGCCTGTTTCTAAAACTCTTAGTAAACGTACTTGTGTTTGAAGTGGAAGCTCTCCTGTCTCATCTAAGAATATGGTTCCTCCATTCGCAACTTCGAAATATCCTTTCCTACTTCCTTGAGCACCAGTAAAAGCACCTTTTTCGTGTCCGAATAACTCAGAGTCAATAGTCCCTTCTGGTATTGCTCCACAGTTTACAGCAATGTATTCATTATGCTTTCTAGCACTATAATGGTGGATGATTTGAGGTATAATTTCCTTACCAACTCCACTTTCTCCAGTAATTAAAACTGAAATATCTGTAGGTGCAACCTGAAGGGCAACATCTAATGCTCTATTTAGACCAGGGGAATTACCAATGATTCCAAAACGTTGTTTAACTTGTTGTATAGTACTGTTCATAGTTTTTCCGTTTTAGCTGACGATTTCACCAATTAATGTAGCTGAAGAACAATCTGTAATTTTCACATTAATATACTCTCCTTTACTAAGCCCTTCTTTAGGGAAAACAACATAAAAATTTTCAGAAGTTCTACCACTAAATTGCTCCTTATTTTTCTTAGGTTCTCCTTCTATAAGTACTTCAAATACTTTTCCAACCTGTTTCTTGTTTTGTTCTAAAGCGTTGTTTCGATGAATAGTGACAACTTCATTTAGACGACGCTTTTTAACATCTATAGGAACATTGTCTTCAAACTTTCGTTCTGCTAGTGTCTTAGGACGTTCGGAGTAAAAATACATGTAGGCTAAGTTGAATTTAACTTGCTCAAATAGTTTTATAGTATCTTGATGATTTTCCTCAGTTTCATCACAGAACCCTGTTATAATATCTGTAGAAATTCCACAATCAGGAATGATTTCGAAAATTCGTTGAATACGATTTAAATACCACTCTACAGTATGGTTTCTGTTCATTTTTTTCAACATTTCATTACTCCCTGATTGAATAGGTAGATGAATGTAATTACAAATGTTTTTGTACTTGGCCATCATGTGTAAAACTTCATCAGTCATGTCTTTAGGATGAGAAGTAGAAAAACGTACTCGCAATTCAGGAGAGACTTTTGCAACCATTTCTAATAACTCTGCAAAGGAAGTTGTTGGAATAGCTGGGTTTTCGATTTCTCCTTTTTTATTAATGTTCCATCTATAACTGTCTACATTTTGACCTAATAGGGTAACTTCTTTATATCCATTCTCAACTAGTTCTCTTGCTTCAGCAACAATTGATAATGGGTTTCGACTTCTTTCTCGTCCTCTAGTAAAGGGAACTACACAGAAAGAACACATGTTATCACATCCTCTAGTAATAGATATAAAGGCTGTTACTCCATTTTCAGAAAGTCGAATAGGACTTATGTCTGCGTAAGTTTCTTCTCTAGACAAAAGAACATTTACTGCTCGTTGTCCGCCTTGCACATTTTCTAATAGATTAGGTAAGTCACGATATGCATCTGGACCAACAACTAAGTCAACTAGTTTTTCTTCCTCAAGTAAAGAGTCTTTTAAACGCTCAGCCATACATCCTAGGACACCTATGACTAAACCAGGTTTCTGTCTTTTTTGTTTTTTAAATATGTGTAGACGCTGTCTAACAGTTTGCTCAGCTTTGTCCCTAATTGAACAAGTATTTACAAAAACCACATCGGCTTCCTCAAAATCTCGAGTTGTTGTATATCCTTCTTTCTTTAAAATGGAAGCCACTACCTCACTATCAGAGAAGTTCATGGCACAACCATAGCTCTCTAAATATAACTTCTTTGTGTCTTCATTGTCTGAACTCGCTAATAAAGTGGCTGTGCCCTGAAGCGATTCATCTATCTCTTTGCTCATTTATCTCCAATCAATTTTAAAACTCAAAGGTAGTTATTATTCAAATACTGACAAAATGTCGTGAAGTATTTCAATGCCTTGTTATCATAACGTTTTATTGTAGTAGAAATTATATTTTTTAAATTAAGATTTGAACAATGCAATTTATTTTTATTCCTTTGCAGATTGAAATTGCTTTAACTACATCACAAAAACTAGAATTAATATGGCGCAAAACTTAGTAATTGTCGAGTCTCCTGCTAAAGCCAAAACCATAGAAGGCTACTTAGGAAAAGATTTTATTGTTAAATCTAGTTTCGGTCATGTTAGAGACCTAGCTAAGAAAGGAGAAGCGATAGATATTGAAAATAATTTCGCTCCTAATTATGAGGTTTCGGATGATAAAAAGAAAGTTGTCGCTGAATTACGAAAATTATCTAAAGCAGCAGAAATTGTTTGGTTAGCGACGGATGAGGATCGTGAAGGAGAGGCAATTTCATGGCATTTACAGGAAACATTAAAGTTAAAAGAGGAAAAAGTTAAAAGAATAACTTTTAATGAGATTACTAAACAAGCAGTTCAAAAAGCTATAGCTAGCCCAAGAACCATTGATATTGATTTAGTTAATGCCCAACAAGCGAGAAGAATTCTCGATCGTATAGTTGGTTTTGAATTATCTCCAGTTTTGTGGAAAAAAGTTCGTCCATCTTTATCTGCAGGAAGAGTTCAGTCCGTAACAGTAAGAATAATTGCTGAGAGAGAACGAGAAATTGAAAGTTTTGAGTCTACTAGCTCTTATAAAGTAGTTGGAGATTTTCTTGCTGATGGTAAAATTTTTAAAGCTGAAATTGCGAAAAATTTTAAAACACAAGAAGAAGCTGAGGCTTTTGTGAATAAATGTGCAAATGCTACATTTACTGTCAATAATTTAGAAAAGAAGCCTGCAGTAAGAAAACCAGCGCCTCCTTTTACAACTTCTACCTTGCAGCAAGAGGCAAGTAGAAAATTAGGATATAATGTGGCTAGAACAATGAATCTAGCTCAACGTTTATACGAAGCTGGTTTGATAACCTACATGAGAACAGATTCTTTAAACTTATCTGATTTTGCAGTTAAAAATGCCACTGAAGAGGTGGTTTCTGCATATGGAAATAACTATTCTAAAACACGAAAGTTTAAAACTAACAAAGCTGGAGCTCAGGAAGCTCACGAAGCAATAAGACCAACTAATTTTGCAGTCCATAGTGCAGGAGCCGATGCACAGCAACAAAGGTTGTATCAGTTAATTTGGAAAAGAACAATAGCCTCTCAAATGGCTGAAGCTGAATTAGAAAAAACAAAAATTACGATTGATGTTAGTGGAGCTGCTGAGCAATTTATTGCTAATGGTGAAGTGATTAAGTTTGATGGTTTCTTGAAAGTTTATTTAGAAGGGACAGATGATGAAAATGATAATGAACAGAAAGGAATGTTACCTGCAGTAAAAGTAGGGGAGGCTTTATCTTCTAAAATAATCACTGCTACAGAGAGGTTTACTAGACCTCCAGCAAGATATACAGAGGCTTCATTAGTTAAGAAGTTAGAAGAGTTAGGAATAGGAAGACCATCAACATATGCACCAACAATTAGTACTATTCAAAAAAGAGGATATGTAGAACGAAAAGAAAAAGAGGGGAAAGAAAGAAGCTACACTCAATTTGTTTTAGAAAATGGTGATGTCACGAAGAAAGTGAAAAAGGAAGTTTACGGTGCTGATCGTAATAAGTTGATGCCTACAGATATTGGTTTTGTGGTTAATGACTTTTTGATAGAGCATTTTGGTAAAGTTTTGGACTATAATTTCACGGCTAATGTTGAAAAAGAGTTTGATGATATTGCTCAAGGTTTAATGGAGTGGACACAGATGTTAGAGAAATTTTATTCTCCATTCCATAAAAACATAGAACATACATTAGAACATTCTGATAGAGCTAGTGGAGAACGAATTTTAGGAGTACACCCTGAATCAGGAAAACAGGTTAGTGTAAGAATAGGAAAATTTGGTCCTATGGCTCAAATAGGAAGTCAAGACGATGAGGAAAAACAATATGCTAGTTTACAAGCTAATCAATCTTTGTCTAGTATTACCCTTGAAGAAGCCTTAGATCTCTTTCTGTTACCTAAAGATTTAGGAGATTATGAAGGAGAAGGAGTTACTGTTTCAAATGGTAGGTTTGGACCTTATGTGAAATACGGAAAAGCATATGTGTCTTTGCCAAAAGGGGAAAACCCATTAGATGTTGATCTTAGCCGAGCTATAGAATTAATTGTAGCAAAACAAAAAGCAGATGCACCAGTTGATGAATATGAAGGATTACCTGTACAGAAAGGTAAAGGACGCTTTGGGCCATTTATCAAGTGGAATGGAATGTTCATTAATGTAAATAAGAAATATGACTTTGATAATCTTTCTCACAATGATATTGTAGAATTGATTGAGACTAAGAAAAAGAAAGATATAGAGAAAGTCATTCATAATTGGGAGTCTGAAGGAATTAGAGTCGAAAAAGCAAGGTGGGGAAGGTTTAATATCATAAAAGGTAAGACTAAGATTGAGATGCCTAAAACGACTGATGCTGTAAAATTAACTTTGGAACAGGTTAAGGCTATTATAGAAGAAAATGCTCCAAAGAAAAAAACAAGAAAGACAACAGCAAAAAAGAAAAAATAATTAAACTTTAGTTCGTCTTGCATAAGATGCGATACGAATTTCGCAAGAAATAAAAGATGGATATTAGTATTTATTTTGAGGGGGTAATTCCTCCAGATGATTTTAAGAGAGGAACAATAGGGTCTTATACTGATTTTAATACTGAAAGTAACTTTCCTAATATTGAAGATGCTAAAGTAGCTATTGTTGGTGTTCAAGAAGATAGAGGAGGAGTACTTAATAAAGGATGCGCAAAATCGCCTGATGAGGTCCGTAGAGAGTTGTATCAGCTATATATTCAAGGAGAGAACTTTCCAATTGTTGATTTAGGAAATATCAAAGCGGGAGCATCAAAAGAAGATACTTATTTTGCCTTGACTGAAGTTGTAGAACAATTGATAAAGAAAGATATATTTGTTATAATAATTGGAGGAAGCCAAGATTTAACCTATGCCAATTATAAAGCTTACGAAAAATTAGAACAGACAGTTAACCTTGCAGTTATTGATAATCAATTTGATATTGGAGAGGCAAATGAAGAAATATCAACAAAAGCCTTTTTAAATAAGATTATTCTACATCAACCTAACTATTTATTTAATGCAAGCATCTTAGGTTATCAGACTTACTTTGTATCTCCTATTGATAAAAAATTAATGGAGGATTTGTATTTTGATATCTATCGTTTGGGAGAACTACAATCAGATATTTCTAAAACAGAACCTATTGTTAGAAATGCTGATATGATTAGTGTCGATGTTTCAGCAATAAGAAGTTCTGATTTTAGAGCAAATAAAGCTGCCACTCCTAATGGCTTTTATGCAGAGCAAATATGTCAAATACTTAGGTATGCTGGAATGAGCGATAAACTAACAAGTATAGGACTATATGAATATAATTCAACATTAGATGTAGAAAATGCAATGTCGTCACAATTGATGGGGCAGATGATTTGGTGCATTTTAGATGGATTTATCAATCGTAAAAAAGATTTTCCTGTTGGTTCTAAAAAAAGTTATACGAAATATAGAATTCATGTAGAGAATACAGAGCATGAATTGGTCTTTTATAAGAGTGATTTATCTGATAGGTGGTGGATGGAGATTCCTTACCCTCCCCACGAAAGAGTTCGATTTGAAAGACACCATTTAGTTCCTTGTAACTATCAAGATTATATTGATGCTAGTCAACAACAGATTCCTGATCTATGGTGGAAGACATACCAAAAATTACAATAAAAAAAAGCGCATTATTTAATGCGCTTTTTTTATTTAAAATTTAATACACCAGAGAACAGAAATATTGGTAGGTCTCGTTTCAGCTCCTCCATTATTTCCAGAATTAAATTGCGCAATGTCAACACTGTGCGTGTGATTACCACTACTTCCAGAGTTAAATTGAGCAATATCTACACTATGTGTGTGGTTACCAGAAGAAGATGAGGTAAATGCAGGAATATTAACGCTATGAGCATGGCTTCCGTCAGTGGCAATAGTGTGTGTATGATTCAGTCTTGAGCATCCCATTGTTCCAAGAAAGTTTCCTACAGTACCATGTCCATTCCATGGATTTCCACAGGTAGTTGGGGCTACGCTTGTTTCATTTACTGTATTGCTCGATAAGTTATCGTCATATGGAATCCAAGCACCAGCATCAAATGTAGATACGCCTCCTGTTCTTCCACTATGGTTGTGTCCCCCATTTGTTGAAGTGTTTGTATTTGGTGGATCGATAGAGTGTGTGTGTGCTCCTGCAGAACTGGTATTTGTAGCAGGAGGGTTGATTGTATGTGTATGTGCTCCTGCAGAACTGGTGTTGGTAGCAGGAGGGTTTACAGTATGACTGTGCGCAATAATCTCACTACTCTGTTTTGTACCAACTGCGTCTCCTGTTGTTCCATCTCCTCTATCAGTTCTTGAAGCTGCATCGGGATCTACTCCAGTTCCATTATCAAAACCTCTTAAGAATTGTCCATTATAGTTAGGTAGGTTAAATGTTGTCGAGCCATCACCTGCCCCATACATCGTACCTATAAGTGAAAATAAGTTGTTGTAAGTTGTTCTGCTAACTGCTTGTCCATTGCAGACAAGATACCCTGATGGAGGTGTAGCTGTTGGAAATGCAAAAATAGCACCTACTGGAGTTTGAACTGAATAGACTAAAGGTGCTAAATCTGCGGTAATTGTACCACCTCCATCTGAAATTTGTAGAACAGATCCTGATAAAGAAAAACTAGTGTTATATTCATTGGTAGGGTCACTATCATTGTCAGACAAGGCATTTAAGTTGGCAGTTAAGTCGTTACCATTTTCGTAGATGTGTAGTATTGTTCCGATGAGAACAACACTGTCCACGTCTGTGTCAATAGAATCTCTAAGGTTATTTATAAAATTATTGTTGTGTAGTAATGTATCTGCATTATTGTATAGAGTACTAACAATACTATCTGTAAAAGACTGGGAAAATAAAGTGTCTGAGTTGTTAACTAGGTAGTTAATAGCACTATCTCGAATAGCCACTAAGTCAACAGAAGCATTTCCTCCATCTTCCAAGTAGGTTGTTAGAATGTAGTTGTTCAAAGTCAAACTATCAAGTTGTTGATCATCAGTGCCGCCATTATTTGTGCCAAGAAGATTTCCCAAATCACTTGATGTAATATATTTGACTATACCAGTGCTATTGTTTATTATAAGAAGAGATGTATCGCCTATGCTGTATGATTGTAAGCCATCAATTCTAAGCGGATTATCTCCATTATTAATAGGTGAAATATGTAATGAATGAGTAGGAGAAGCTTGGTTAATTCCTACATTTTGAGCATGCCCTAATGTGCTTAAGCAAAGGGCTAGTATTATAAGTTTTAATTGGTTCATAGCTGTTGGGTTTAAAATTTAATACACCATAGAACAGAAACATTTGTAGGTCTCGTTTCTGAACCACCGACATTTCCAGAGTTAAATTGAGCAATGTCTACACTGTGTGAATGGTTGCCACTATTTCCAGAATTAAATTGGGCAATATTTACTGAATGTGAATGATTTCCACTATTTCCAGAATTGAATTGAGGGATATCAACTGAGTGTGAGTGGTTCCCCGCTGTAGCTGAATTGAATGCAGGTATGTTAACCGTATGAGTATGATTTCCCGCATTTGCTGTAGTTCCAGACCTTCCAACTCCTCCCCAAGTAGAAGGGTTCGTTCCATAAGCATACCCGGTTCCGTTGTTGCCAACATTTGTTCCTGTGTTTAGAAAACCATTTCCATTTAAGGCCCCATGATTATGGTTACCATTGGTAGATGTGCTTGTATTGGGAGGGTCAACTGTATGGTTGTGGTTTCCAGTTGTGTTTGTGTTAGTAGCGGGAGGGTTTACTGTGTGAGTATGTGCTCCATTTGTACTTGTCGTAGTATTAGGTGGGTCAACAGTATGTGTATGCGCTCCATCAGTACTTGTGTTTGTTGCAGGAGGGTTAACAGTATGGCTATGTGCAAGTATTTCATTACTTTGTTTTGTCCCAACAGCATCTCCTGTAGTTCCATCTCCTCTATCTGTTCTTGAAGCTGCATCTGGGTCAACACCAGAGCTATTATCAATACCTCTTAAAAATTGACCATTATAGTTGGGTAAATTGAATGTTGTAGACCCATCACCAGGACCATACATCGTACCTATAGCAGCGAAAAGGTCTGAATAAGTGCTTCTACTTACTGCGCTACCATCGCAAGCTAAATAGCCACTTGGAGCAGATGCTCCTGCAAAAGCAGTTACTGAACCTGCTGGGATAGCATTTGCAACAGCTGTATTGATAATAGGTGTTAAATCAACAGTGATACTTCCTCCAGCATCTGTAATGCTTAAGATGTTTCCACTTAAAGAAGCGTTTGTATTGTGCTCATTAGTTGGGTCATTATCATTGTCAGATAAAGAGCTTAAATCAGCGGTAAGGTCATTTCCGTTCTCATAAACATGAAGTATTGTACCATTTAATGTTATACTATCTACATCGGTATCAATAGAATCTCTTAAATTATTAATGAAATTACTGTTGTATAAGAGTGTATCAGCATTGTTGTATAAGGTACTAATAATACTGTCAGTAAATGACTGAGAGAATAAGGTGTCAGAATTACTGATTAAGTAATTTACAGCACTATCACGTATAGCAGTTAAATCCACAGAAGCGTTCCCTCCATCTTCTAAGTAAGTTGTAAGAATATAGTTGTTTAAAATTAAACTATCAAGTTGTTGGTCATCAGTTCCTAGGCCAGAACCATTACTAATTAAGTTAACAAAATCACTTGAAGTAATATACTTTACCACTCCAGTAGAGTTATTGATAATTAAAAGTGAAGTATCTCCAATGTTGTAGGACTGTAAACCTTCTATTCGGATAGGGTCATCTCCATTGTTGATTGGGGAAATATGTAAAGAATGAGTAGGGGAAGGTTGGTTAATCCCTACATTTTGTGCCGTTAACTTGATGGCAATCAGGCATAACAAAGAAAGTATAAATCTATTCATAACAAAACAAAAATATACTATTTAAATTTGAAAATCCAGTCTTTATTGATAAACGCTTTTATTGTTTTGTAAAAGGATAATCTTTTACAGTCTTATTCCCTCTTTCATCTGTAACAATAATTCTGAGGTTGTGTGCTCCTTTTGATAGTTTATTATATTCATTAAAGTGAAGCGTAAGTGTACCTCGTTTAGGAATATAATTAGCCAGTTTAAAATTCTTATCGATGTATATTTTATATGATTTTATGCCACTCAGGTTATCACTGATTTTAAATTGAATGTTGTTTTGTGTTGTGATAATTTTATTTTTATTAATGTTTACAGGAGTAATAACTGGAGCTGTACTATCTACTTTTACTGTATAGTTACCAAAATCTCTTACTTTTGTTTCTACCCATCCATCTTTAAAAGTTCCCCCTTTAGCAAAAGCTTTTCTTTTGTCATCACTTATTTTTACGACAACAGCTTTATCTTCTTTGTCTTTAGAAATTCCCTGAGTTTTTATTTTCATAACAAAATATTTTTGAAGCGGAATTTCACTATTGCCAAACTTGTGAAGAGGAGCTGAAGAGTATAGTGTCTTGTCTGTGCTGTAGTTAATCTGAGTATTTTGGTAAAGTGTCTTGTCTTCTAGTTTTGCTACAAAACCATCTTCTTCCAAGGAAAAAGGTTGGGTGGCTGTTGCATTTTCTTTAGTTGTAGGTTGGGCAATTGATCGACTAGTTGATTTTACCTTGAATTGCAAAGTAGAGGTATTACCATAAGTGTCTTTGATCGTATATTTTAATTGATGCGTAGTATCTTTAGTAAAATTGAGTATACCATTATTATTTAAATTAGAATAAATTTCAAGGTCATTGTTTGCGGTTTTAAATGATTTGTGAAAGCTTCTTCTCCTCTTGTGATATTCATAATAGTCTTTATGGGCATTGATATACCTGTTGGTTGAAAAATCTAATTTCTCCATAGTTTGTTGATAAACTTTTTGACCATCTAATTCTAGTTCGATGGTATAAATACCACATTTGTTTCGAGCGGCATTTAACCTGTCTATGGTATGTACACCAAAACCAATAGCTCCATTTAATGTAATTGTCGGGTTGTCTTTGAGTGTATAAGTCCCGTTGCTTCCAGTTGTGGTAAATACTTTCTCTGAAAATCGGTTGTTTACAGAACCATTGATTGGATAAACTTTGATGTTAAAAATATCAGGTTTAACATTGTCTTTGATATCAAAATTGAATAACAATGGGTTAACAGGGAATTCAGATACTGTTTCTCTAATTTCAAAATGTAAATGAGGGGCTGAAGAACTTCCTGTATTCCCTGAGTAGGCTATGATTTCACCTTTTTTTACAGGTAGGTCATTAGGAGTAAGCTGGATATCTAATGTCTCAGTTTCTTGCTCAAATTGTTTTTTGCGTAAAAACTGTTCGACCTTTTTGGGGAAATTTCTTAAGTGAGCGTAAACAGAAGTGTAGCCATTAGGATGGGTAACATAAATAGCTTTTCCATATCCCCAATGAGAAATATTTATTCTAGAAACATACCCTGAGTCAATGGCGTAAATACGATACCCCTCTTTGTGATTGGTTTTAATATCTAGACCTGTATGAAAGTGGTTAGAACGCAATTCTGCAAAATTACCAGCAAGAACTAAAGGTATATTTAATGGAGCTCTAAAATCAGTCTCTTCATAGGCTACTTGTCCAAATAAAGAGCCTAAGGCTAAGAGGTTGATTATGAATAGGTATAATAAGCGCATGTTTGACTATTTTTTAGAATGCTAAAACTATACTAAAATATGTTTTAGGTAATAATTATTTTAAATAGATACAAACACAATGCCGTTAAGATAATTATCTATTCATTACTGTCCCATCATATGCATTTCTTGTTTCTTTTTATCTTCTGGGCTTAATCCATTATCAGGACAAGCATCTCTACCTCGTTTTCTCAGGAAAGCAAAACGAACAGAAAAGATAACAGGCTTATATCTACTGCTAAAAATTCCGTATGTAGATTTCCCGTTTTCCCATTCCAAACCATTTAAAATAGGAACTTCAATGCTAGGAATTATAAACAAATTGTTTTTAGCTTTAATTCCATAACCTATTTTATAATGTAAAGAGAATAAAAGATTGTTAGTATTTTCGTTACCAGAACCATTAGCGTTATCATATTTTTCTGAGAATTTATAATCTAAATTGACTCCCAAACTATTTTGAATAAAGGTGTAATCACTTAATTGAATAATGTTATTCAAATTAAAGTTTCCTAGAATAAAGTTTTGTTTAAAAATAGACTTTAAATCATTGTATTTTTCAGCGCCACTCAATCTTTTGTAAGCTAAACTATAATCAAGGTAATTGAAGAAGTTCCCACCTTCATAGAAAATTTGAAAACGACCTACTTCTCCATATACAGCCAGTCGTCCATTAGGATTAATGTCTCTTTTATCATCTTTGGGAACCCAAGAAGGTGTATAAGTAAGTCCTGGGGCAAATAACCATCCCCCCATGCGGTAGGATCTGTATTCGATAAGATCTTTCTTACGTCTTCCAAAGATATCTTGAGAGTATCCAGAGCTTATTATAAAAAAAGAAAGGAGTAATATGAATACTTGAGATTTGTTCATTATTCAGGTTTGTTATCTAATTTTTCTAAAATGATTTGTTCTATTTCTTCACTATCCCATTTTTCTTCAATCCCAGGAAGGGAGATAATATCTTTCATAATAGCTTCTTGTTGCATTCCAACTTTCCAAGCTTCAGAGTATCTAATGTCACTAAACGTAACTTGGCTATAGAGTGGCATCCATTTTTCAGGGTGTCTTTCAAAGATGCGTGCTTCAATTTTCTTTTGCAATAAGAATTTTGGATCTGCTACATAGTCACGCATAACATAGTAGTTGTGTAGAGATAAGTCTTGAATCGCATCACCGTCAGGTTTTCTTAATTTTTCATAACTCTTAAATATGGTTTCCCAATTATGATTATGTTCTTCCATTAAAGAATTTAGAACGAAACAATCTTCAAAACCAGAGTTCATACCTTGTCCATAGAAAGGAACTGTAGCATGGGCAGCATCGCCAATCAGAGCAGTTGTACCATTTGACCATGGAAAGCATCTGATAATAGCTAAGCCTGAAAGTGGGTGTTTATGCCAATCTTCCAATAAGTTAGGCATAATGTCATAAAAGTCTGGAAAAGTTGTTTTAAAGAATTCTATAACTTTTTCATCAGTATCTAAGGATTCGAAAGCATTTTTGTCCCCCTCATAAGGCATAAATAAAGTGCAAGTAAAAGAACCATCATCGTTAGGAAGAGCGATTAACATAAAGCGTCCTCTCGGCCAAATGTGTAAAGCATTTTTATCAAGTTTATAACTACCATCTTCATTTGCAGGTAACAATAGCTCTTTATAACCATCTTCAATATAATTTTGACTATAGTTAAATCTAGGGAGCTTTTGTAAACCAGCATACCTAACTTTGGAGAATGCACCGTCTGCACCAAAAATTAACTTAGAATGTATCGTTTGTTGTTGCTTAGTTTTAGTATTCTCAAATGTAATGATGCCATTATGAGTATCTAAATCAATACATTTTTCATTGTAAAAAATTTCGGCTCCTTTTTGAGTGGCTATTTCAACCATCTTTTTATTTAAGTCTCCTCTAGAAACAGAATAGATAGCTTGATTTTCCTTACCATAAGGTTGGAAGGTCAATTCGCCCTCTAAGCTATGCATTATTCTTCCAGACATAGGGATGGCAATAGGCTTTATTTGTTGATCTATTTCAGCATTTTTTAAAGCATTCCAACCTCGGTCAGATAAGGCTAGGTTAATTGATTTTCCCGCCTTTATCTCAGCCTTTCTAATGTCAGAACGACTTTCGTAGATGCGAACTTTATATCCAGCGTTAACTAGGTAAACAGCCCACAATGAGCCAACTAAGCCAGCTCCTATTATTGTTACTTCCTTTTCCATTTATCTCTATATTTTGTGTCAAAATACGTGCTACCTTTAGGTTTTGATGATTTTTTAGAATATGCAACCATTAATCGCCATAATACAAGGCCAAGTATAAGAATAACGAAAGCCTGTAATGTTAATTGCGTAATATGTGTAGTTGTTAATCCCATTTTTTTATTTTAGTGCTCCTTCAAGAATTTGTCCGAAGCGATAGACATCTTCATAATTATTGTACAGAGGTGCTGGGGCAATTCTAATAACATTAGGCTCTCTCCAATCAGCAACAACGCCTTCTTTAGAGATGTAGTTGAACAATTCTTTTCCTTTCCCATGTGCTAAAATAGAAAGTTGAGCACCTCTTTTAAGAGGGTTTTTAGGTGTAATAATTTCAAAGTCTACATTTTCGTATCTATTTGAAATGTCATTAATAATGAATTCTAGATACCCAGTCAGTTGATCTCTTTTTTCTATTAATGCGTCCATTCCCACTTCATCGAATATAGATAAGGATGCATTATGTATGGCCATAGCTATTACAGGAGCATTACTTAATTGCCATGATTCTGCAGTTGGTATGGGTTGAAATTCATCGGCCATCAGAAAACGTTCTTCCTTATTGTGTCCCCACCACCCAGCAAGACGTACTAATTCTTCATCTTTAACATGTTTTTCATTAATGTATAGGCCACTTACACCTCCAGGACTAGAGTTGAGGTATTTGTATGAGCACCACGTTGCAAAATCAACATCCCAAGCATTTAATTCCAGTTTAATATTTCCAGCAGCATGTGCTAAGTCAAAACCAACTTTTGCACCAACTTGATGTCCAGCTTTTGTTATGCTTTTCATATCAAAAACTTGACCGCTATAATAATTTACTCCACCAATCATTACCATTGCAAGCTCATCTCCAACCTCTTTGATTGTTGAAATAATATCTTCCTCTCGTATCAGGTGTTCTCCTGTTCTAGGACCAACTTCTACGATTACATCTTCAGGTTTGAACCCATGAAGTTTAGCTTGGGACTGTAAGGCATATTGATCACTAGGAAATGCTTTTTTTTCGCAAATAATTTTATTTCTTTTTCCATTAGGGCGATAGAATGAAACCATAAGTAAATGCAAATTTGTTGTCAAGCTATGGGTAACTACAACTTCTCTTGGATGAGCTCCAACTAATCGAGCTGTTTTCTCAGTTAAAATTTCATGATAAGAAACCCAAGGGTTTTGCGCTTCAAAATGACCTTCAACACCCCATTTTCCCCAATCATCTAGTTCCGTATTTATAGCATCCCTAACAGATTTAGGTTGAAGCCCTAGGGAATTTCCTGTAAAATAAACAACAGGTTTGGAGGTAAATGAAGGAAAGATAAACTCTTTTCTATATTTTTGAAGAGGATCCTTAATGTCCAATTCTTTTGCAAAATCTAATGAATTAGTATATTTCATGTGTGTGTTTTTGTTGTACTTTTACTGTCAACATGAAATGTTTAGCTGAGTATTTTGAAGCGGACTAAGTACTCATTTCATGTGTAGCAGTTGTCACTCTCACAAATATAAGAGAATATATTTATTAAAGTAAGGAGTATAGCATTGAATCTAATAAACCAAAATATAATGGAAAAAGCATTGAAGTTATGTGTTGACTTGGAAAAAGATTCATTGTCAAAAATAGCTTTTGTTAAGATAAAAAAAACAGCATTTGTAAATAGTTTAAGAAAACTAATTCTAACAAAAGGGGAGGCATTATATCAATCAAAGAACACATGTGGAATTGCGGCTTCTTTATATGTTTTAGCACAATATGACTTAATTGGGCTCGTTGAATTTTCAATTAGTTTATACAAAGAGGGGATAGGAACTTTTAACGGTTATCAAATAACAAAAGAGGATAATGTTAAAGTATGGGCTGCAACAATTAAACCTAGTGATAGTTTTAATGGAGTAAGTTTGGTTTTGATTGGATCAATGCGTTTTAAAGAAAATAATAGTTTAAGATTTGAAAAAGGAACATTAGATGGGATGACTTGGCCTTTTGAAGTCAGAACTATACTTAGATTGATGACTGGTAGAAAAGTTATGAGCTCATTTTTTGGGAGCTGGGGACTGAAAAGGCTTGGGGAGAAACTGGAAAAAGGACATGGAGTTATTTTGTTGTATCGAACCATAAGTTGGAAAAAAAAGAAACAATTGTTTAGTGATCCATGGCATTATATTGTTCTAAAAGAGATTAATTATACTAATAAGAAAAATATTTTGATAACTTATTGGGATTATGGAAGTATAAAAAAGATAAATATTACAAAGTGGCAATTTTACAAAGGTGTTGTTAAAACTTTTGTTTTGTCGCATTATTAATGTTATTTTTGAAGATGAGCAACTCTTGAAGATGCTTTAACGTCAAGTATATATGATAAAAAAGTGCGTGTTAATCTTATTTACTTTTCTCGCTGTTTATGCAAATGGACAAGGAGAAGGTAATAATTGGTATTTTGGAAGTTACGCTGGTTTAAACTTTTCAACAGATCCCCCAACAGTATTAAATGATGGGAGGTTAACTACTAGTGAAGGTTCAGCTACAGTTAGTGGTAAAGACGGAACATTGGTTTTTTACACTGATGGATCAAGTGTTTGGGGGGCTAACCATGCTTTAATGCCAAATGGGACGGGGCTTTTTGGAAGCCCAAGTTCTACCCAGTCAGCAGTTATATGTCCTAAACCAGGGACTTATAACTATAGTTTGCAACGTTACGATGGTTATTATATTGTTACTATAGCAGTAACAGGAGGACCAGGTGGTATTCGTTTTACTGAAGTAGATATGACTCTAAACGGAGGTCTAGGTGATGTTGTAACAAGTAATAAGAATGTTCACTTATTTGGTACTACAACAATAGAAGGAGCCAATGTGGCTAAACATGCAAACGGATGTGATTTTTGGATTATAGGAAAAGAAGTTGGAAATACTAATATGAGAGCTTATCATGTTAGTTCTTCAGGAGTGAATTTGACTCCTGTTATCAGTAATTCTGTTTCTGCTGGAGTTGTTTCAACAGGGTCAATTAAAGTGTCTCCTAATAGTAAATTAGTTTGTGTTGTAAATGGGGCTTCTCCAAATATTGAAGTATTTGATTTTAACAATGCTACAGGAGCTTTGACAACAAAGTTTACACAGACATTAGGGGGGAATTCATATAGTTCGGAGTTTTCTCCTAATAACGAAGTACTTTATTTTACTGGTTTAAATAATCCTAATATCTATCAATACGATTTATTGGCTCCCAATCAAGCAGCATTTTCAGCTTCACAAACTGTTATTGGAACAACAGCTAATACTGTTGGATATCGAATGTGTGGGTTACAATTAGCTCCAAATGGAAGAATCTATGCCGCTCTTCACGGGCAAACTCGATTAGGTTTGATCAATAATCCTAATATCTTAGGTGTTGGATGTAATTATAATGATAATGGAATTTCTATTGCTGGAGTAAATTCATTTAGTGGGACAAATATGAGCTCTGTGTTAGGGTTGCCAGCATTTCCTGCATTTTTTGTCACTGAGCCAGTTCGTATAAAATCATCTTACTTGTGTTATAACGATGTCACAGAATTTGAACTATCTGATACTACGGATATGTTAAATGTAAATTGGTTTTGGGGACCTACAGGTTCTGCTTTACCTACAACTCCTAATTCAACAAATTGGGAACCAACTATTCAATATGTTACTCCTGGTGAGTATGAGGTAATGGCTGTTGCAAGTTACCCTTGTTTTACAGATACAATTATTGATACAATTTCAATTACTGCTGTAGCTGCTGTTGATTTAGGCCATGATACTGTTCTTTGTGATGGAGCATCTATAATGCTAGATGCTGGAGCTGGATATGATTATTATAATTGGCATAATGGAGATGATACTCAAAGTTTTACTGCAGATACTACTGGTCAGTATATTGTTAAAGTTTCTAATATAGGAGATAATCTTGTTGAAAATGGAGATTTTGAGGATGGAAATATCGGTTTTTCAAGTCAATATAATTATTTTACAACTGGGGTTCAACAAGGTGGTTATACTTTTGTAAACGTGGCAACTCAGTGGGGAGCGAACTGTACAGACCATACTTCTGGAAGTGGGAATATGATGCTCGTAGATGCTGCATGTGGTACTAATGGTATCGCAGGCGGGTCAGATTTATGGTGTCAAACAATAGATGTATCTCCTAATACAGATTATATCTTTTCAGCTTGGGCAACTAATGCTAACTCTACTCCTTCAACTGCTAATATTGGTTTTTTTATAAATGGAGTACAAATAGGAAGTACAATTCAAACAACAGCAACTCCATGTGATTGGCAAGAATTGAACCAGATGTGGAATTCAGGTGCAAATACTTCAGTTGATATCTGTATTAGAGAGTTAACAATGGTTTGTGGTGGTGCTGATTTTGCCATCGATGATATTTTCTTTGCTCCTTTATGTAGTACGATAGATACCATAAATGTTGTTGTGGGAGAAATTCCAGTAGCAAATTTTAGTTTAATAGATAGTTGCGAATATATACAGGTCGATTATACTGATTTAAGTACAATTTCAGCCCCAGAAACGATAACAAATTGGAGTTGGGATATCGATGACGATGGAACAGAGGATTATACATTGCAAGACCCAAGTCATGTGTTTCCTGCAGGAAGCTATACCACAAGATTAACAGTCACAACAGCTTTAGGTTGTACTAAAGATACTACGATGCCTGTAGTTATTTATCCTAAACCTACAGCTAACTTTACCTTTACCTCTGAATGTTTATATGATTCTTTATCTTTTGTTGATGCATCTAGTGTGCTTGGAGGTGATGTAATTGTTTCCTATGGATGGAATTTTGGAGAAACGATGATACCTCCATTGCAAGCAACGACTAGCAACCCTTTTTACACTTACACTACAGCAGGATCGTATACTGTATCAGAAATTGTAGCAACAGCTAATGGGTGCTTAGATACTATTTCGAAATTAGTTGAGGTATATGAAGTGCCTGTAGCTGGTTTTACTACATCAGATGTGTGTCAAGATGTTTCTGCCGTATTTACAGATCAATCGAGTATAAATAATGGAACAATTATAGGTTGGAATTGGGATTTTGGAGACTTAAATTTTGGATCAAATCAAAATGAGACACATGGATATTTTTCTGAGGGAACTTATCCTATTGAATTAATTGTTACATCTGCTGATAACTGTAGAGATACAGCAATAGGAAGTGTGACCATTCATCCAATGCCACAAGTCGCTTTCTCTATGCAAAATGAATGTTTAGAAGAACCAATAACGTTTACTGATAATAGTATTATTAATCTTCCAGGAGCTATTACAACATATGTATGGGATTTTGGAGATATGTCAACACCGTCTAATGTTCAGAACCCTAATTATACGTATCAAAATCCAGGGACTTATGATGTGACATTAATCGCTATCTCTAACGAGAACTGTTCTAGTAATTTACAACAAAGTGTTACAGTTCATCCATTACCACAAGTGAGTTTTGTTGCCTCAGAAGTATGTGTTAACGAGCCACCAACAGTTTTCACAAATACATCTGTTATTTCAAGTGGATCAAATGTTTCTTATAACTGGAGTTTTGGAAATGCAGGAGGGGCAACATCGACGCAAGAGAATCCTGTTCTAAATTATGGCGTTCATGGAGATTACATTGTTGTACTAGAAGTAGAGTCTGATATGGGATGTACTAGTTTAAGCTCAGATACGATTAAAGTAAAGCACAAGCCAACAGCTATTTTCACGCAAGATACAACAGGAGGTTGTGCACCTATATGCGTTAATTTTGCTAGCCAATCGGAAGATAGTACGGGTATTTCTGCCTGGAATTGGTCTTTTGAAAGTGGTTATGGAGAAGGAAGTAATAAGTATGAAGGATATTGTTATGATAATGCAGGGACTTATGATGTGAACTTGATTGTAACTAATACAGAAGGGTGTAAAGACACTGCAGAAGCCCCAGGCTTAATTACAACGTTTGATTATCCAATAGCAGAATTCACTTTAACACCAGACAATACACCAGTAACAGAATCAGAAATTACTTTTGTAAATACGAGTACCGATGCTGTGACTTGGATGTGGGATTTTGATGATGGAATGCTAGATAGCGTAGATTTTGATCCTGTTCATGTTTATGCAGATACAGGAAGTTACTTGGTGGAGTTAACAGTGTATAATGCAACAGGGTGCTCGAATACAGCTTATCGTCAAGTTATCATAGTTCCAATTGAAAATGTTTTTGTGCCAACAGCTTTCTCCCCAAATGGAGATGGAGAAAATGATGTGTTGTATGTTAGGGGGTACCTCAATGGGGTTTATTTCACCGTGTATGATCGATGGGGGAAGAAGGTATTTGAATCAAATGATGAGTCAATAGGATGGGATGGTACAATAAATGGAAAACCAGCTAACGAAGGTGTTTATATGTGGTATTTACAGACTGCTATAAATGGAGAGGGAAAAAGGTTTAAAGGAGATGTTTCGTTGATGCGTTAATATGATAAATATGAAAAAATACTATTATATAATTTGCTTTATAGTAATTGGGAGTTATGGTTTTGGTCAAGATATACATTTCTCACAATTTGATGTTAATGTAACTTCTCTAAACCCTGCTTATGCAGGAGTCTTACAAAAAGATTTTAGAGTAGCTAATAACTACAAAAATCAGTGGGGGAGTGTTGGTTTGCCTTATACAACATTTTCAGTTGCTTATGATATGAATGTCTTGAAGCAAAAGCCATTCAAAAAAGGATTAAGTGATATTGGAGTTGGTTTGAGTTTTTCTCAAGATAAAGCTGGGACTTCTAAATGGTCACAAAATCAATTGAATTTATCGATTTCAGCAATTCAAGAAGTTGGTAGAGATACTAAAATGTCTTTAGGTCTTCAAGGGAGTTATGCACAAAATAGTGTTATGGTTGATGAATTGTCTTGGGATAACCAATTTGTAAACCATGAATATAATTCGACAATGCCTTCTAGAGAAACTTTTGCAAATTCAGCAAAAGCTTATATTGACTTGTCAGGTGGGGTTTTGGTAGAAAGTCGAATTCAGGAGGATCAAATATTCACAGGAGGGATAGCTTATTTTCATGTAAATAAGCCAAATTATACATTATTTTCTGGTGATCGATTACCATCTAAGTTGGTAGTGCATGCGTCATATGAAACACCAATTGGAAATTCACTTTCAATGAGAAGGATTGTGCCCAAATTTATGTACGTAAGACAGGCTCAACATAATGAAGTGCTATTAGGTGCGTTGTATAGAAGTGTTATGAAAGAGTCTTCTTCACACACAACTTTTGCAGATGAATCATATATTGACTTTGGAGCATATTATCGTGTTAATGATGCGTTAATAGTTGTAGCAGCGGTTGATTTTAGAAACTTTAGGTTTGGATTAAGTTATGATACAAATGTTTCTAGGTTTAAATCTGCAACAAGATCAAGAGGAGGTATCGAAGTCTCGTTAACATATAAAGGATTCCTAGCTGATAATAGAACTAAATTAAGAAAAAGTTAATTTTTTTATGGAAAATTGAATTAAGGTGTATCTATATAAATGAACGGCGTTTAAAGACAAAAAAGAATCATTTAAAATTATAGATATGAAAACAATTCAAAAAATATTATTAGGAGTATTGCTACTATTCGGAGTAGGAGCTTATGCTCAGAACAACACAGGAGAAATTCAAGGGAAAGTCTTTGAGGCAGAGACAGGAGATCCATTAGCTTTTGCTAATGTGTATGTAAAGGTAGGAGAACAATTAGTAGGTTCAACAACAGATTTCGATGGAAAATTTACATTAAAACCTTTAAAACCTGGAATTTATAATGTTACAATTTCTTTTGTTGGAATGACAAATGCTGAAATATCAGGAGTGGAAGTTAAACCAGAAAAAATAAGCTTTATAAAAGATTGCCACTTAAAAAATAGTAGTTTATTCCCAGATGTGGTTATTGAAACTTGGGCAACTCCAATTATCGATAAAGGAAACCCTTCTATTCAAAGTATAGGAATGAAACAAATTCAACAGAGTCCATTGATGAGAAGTCCAGTTGAATTAATTAGTGTAACAGTACCAGGTGTAACAGTGAATAATGATGGAGGGGTAAATATTAGAGGGGCAAGAACAGGTGATGTAGGATACTATATTGATGGCGTAAAGTCAACTAGTTTATCAGGAATACCAGGTAGAGCAATAGGTAACATGTCAGTGTATACAGGAGGTGTTCCTGCTCAATATGGAGATGTAACAGGAGGAGTGATTATTGTCGAAACGGTTAGTTACTTCGATTTATATAATGCACACAAAGCTAAACAACAACAGAATCAATAAACTTTATTGTTTTTAAGAAGAAAACATATCGAAACACTGTCTGATGAGGCAATTATTGTTGAATATCAAAAGAAACACAATAATAAATATATCGGAGTACTATATGAAAGATATTATCATATAGTCTTCGGTGTATGTTTAAAATATCTTAAATCATCCGAAGATAGTGAAGATGCTGTAGTCGTAATTTTTGAACAGCTTATAGAGAAATTGAAGCAAGCAGAGGTGTCAAATTTTGGAGGGTGGTTATACAGTGTTTCTAAAAATTATTGTTTACAGCAATTGAGAAAGAAGAGCTACCATACTGTTGATTATTCAGAGTTTGAAGAGATTTTGAAAAGCGAAGAAGGCATCGTCTTTCAAAAAGAAAATGAAGAAGAAATGTATCAGTTAATGGAGCAAAAAATAGAAGAATTAAAAGAAGAACAACGTATCTGCTTACAATTATTCTATTTACAAAAAAATAGTTATGCTGAAGTCACTTCATTAACAGGCTTTGAATTGAATAAAGTCAAAAGCTATATCCAAAACGGGAAAAGGAAGTTGGGACTATTGTTAAAAAACGATTATCATAAATTAATAGGGCAAGAGTAATGAAAAAAGAAAATCAAATATTGTCCAATAAACAGCTGTTTAAGGATTATTTGGATGGCAAACTATCCAGAGAAGAACAAGTTGTTCTTGAGCGTGAATTGAACAAAAATCCATTTTATAAAGATGCTCTAGATGGCTATAAACAAAAACCTGAAGCTTTTAGTCAACTTCAAAGTCTTTCAGGAAAACAAAGCCAATTTACAACAACTAACTCAGTATATAAATGGGGGATGCTCTTGTTACTTTTAGTTGGAGTTTGTTCTATTGTATATATCTTCTATCCAAGACAAGAGGATGCTCTTATTGTTCTGAATGATATTGCTGAATTACCGAAACCTGAATCAGATGTTGAAAATAAAGTTAAGGCTCCTGTTCCTATCTTAGAGTTGTCTGACAGTGTAATCGAAATTTCAGAGTTAAAAGATGATGAAGAGCAAGTAGATTATAATAGAGTTGCTCAAGAGCAGGAAAATAAACAGACGATATCAAATGTAATTGTTGACTCGGTAGAGAATATTGTTCAATTAGAGAAAGTTGAGCGTCCAAAATTAAGTGAAATTAAAACTGAAAAATCAGTAGATGTTTCAACAGAGTCTGTTCCTTTGATATCCTTAAATGGTTTGATTAGTGTTAACTATTCAAAGATTCAATCTAGTTATACAATCGAAAAAAACACATTCGTGCTAACTGGTACACCAGCAAGCATGGAGAATGATGGGTATACTACAAATGAGCCTTCTCATGAATTGGTTGTGAAAAAAGTAGCATATCATACCTATTTAAAAGATATACAATTTTATTTTAGAAAAAATAAGTTTAAAAAGGCACTTAAGGGGTACAAAGAGATTTTGAAACAACACCCATCCGACTTGAATGCTCATTTTTATTCTGCACTGTGTTATTATAATATAAATCAATCGGAAAAAGCTTTGGAGCATTTAAAGGTTGTAAATGAGCATCAATATGATACATTTCGTCAAGAAGGTGAGTGGTATTCTGTATTGGCTTTGCTTGATTTAAATAGGTTAGAAGAAGCAAAAAGTGAACTTCAAAAGGTGATTAATCGAAATGACTTTTATTATAATCAAGCGATAAAATTAGAGCAGGAGTTAAGAGGTCAATAATAATTTATTATCTTGGAATAGAATTTTAAAAACTATAAGCCATGCTCCCAATTCAAGATTTATCCAAAATCATCTTTATTGACATAGAAACAGTTCCTGTTGTCTATAATTATCAAGAACTTGATGATAGAGGGCAAGAGTTATGGGGTAAGAAGACAAGATTTCTTCAAGATAGAGAAGAAAAAACAGCAGAGGAAATCTACGAAAGAGCTGGAATTTATTCCGAATTTGCCAAAGTAGCATGTATCTCAATAGGGTTAATTATTCAAAAAGGTGGAGAGCAACAGATTCGTTTAAAGTCTTTTGCTCATGAAGATGAGAAACAATTATTACAGGAGTTTATCGATTTAATTAATTCAAAGTTTAATTCATTTGAATACCTATTATGTGCGCATAATGGAAAAGAGTTTGATTATCCATTCTTGGCTAGAAGGATACTTATTAATGGGTTAAAGTTGCCGAATATTTTAAATACAGCAGGTAAGAAACCATGGGAAGTAAAACACCTAGATACTATGGAGTTGTGGAAGTTTGGGGATTATAAACATTATACATCACTAGAATTATTGACTTATGTTTTTAATATTCCTACACCAAAAGACGATATTGATGGTAGTCAAGTAGCACAAGTATTTTATGAGGAGAAGGATCTTGATCGAATAATAATCTACTGTGAAAAAGATGTGATTGCTACAATTCAGCTATTTCTAAAGTATCAAGGCTTACCTTTAATTGATTCTGACTTTATAATCAGTACTTAACCTAATAATCTGTATAGCTGTTCCATAGTTGGGTTTTAAGTCCAACATTGAAAAACAAATCGGTCACATTCTTATATGGCGTATTTTCATTTCTGATTGTAAGAGCAGCAAAAGCGTTTAAGTTGATAGCATCAATTAAACGGTATTCAACTTTTATTTTATTAAGGAAAATACGGTGTTGTTCTCCTTGAAGTATCTCATGACCATATTCGCCATCTCTTGTTTTGTAACTCAAAAATATATTTCCTCCATTATTGGTGTTTGTTGAATCCCCTCCATAACTAATAAAGTTAGCCTGTTGACTAAATATCCATCTATTATGTTTATAAGATAGTTGTTGAACAGTTTCTTTAAAATTTGCTCCAAGTGGATGTGCTAGTGATTGACCTAGGTGTCCATAATTCAATGTAGAAGTTATATGAGAATAAGTGAAAGGACGAGCGATATTGCGCTCAATTAAAAAAGATAGTTTAGGGTTATTGAATAATTGATAGTTTTTATACCCTAATTGTATTGCGTATTTATTTCCCCACCAGTTTTGATTGCTACGAAGCTCTGCTAATAAGAATTCATCCAATAATAATTGACCATATATAATGTGTTGTTTTTTGATTTGACCTTTTAAACTGATACCTAAAATGGAATTGTCATTAGAGCCTTGAGCGTATTCTACAGGCCTATAAAATATAACTGGGTTTATATAATTAACATCAAAACCTCTGTTTATAAGCGTGTCTTGTCCAGCCCAGATAACAGTTTCAAATAGTCCGAAGTTTAATCCCTCAATAATGTTCCAACTTAAATGATGTGAAGCGCTAAATTTATTTTGACTCATACCAGTTGTTATATCAGAGTGCCATGAATACAAATTCGTGTATTTTACGTTCCAAAAAGTACTTTCTATTCTTAAGAAAGGATAAGAACTAGCATTATCAGAAAGTAAAAAAGAACGATATCCATCTCCCCAAAAATGGTTCCCTTTACCGAGTAAAAAACTGAAGAAACGATTTGGAGTATAATTTAGATGTCCTTGTATATCATGAATGCCATTGCTTTGAGATGGTATCAAACCAAATCTTCCTATAGATGGTAAAACTGTATTCGAGAAAAGAGAAGTATCGATATATGTGGGCTGTTCAGAAACAAAGTATTTATAGTTAATTTCAGTCGTAAGTTTATTGGATGGGCTATATTGAATAAGAGCTCCTGTTGCAGTTGTATAATTGATAGAACTGTTGGTTAAATTGATTCCGAATTGGCTAACTCCAATAGGAGATATAAAATAGTTAGATTGATTATTTCGGAACTTACTTTTTAATATGTCCAAAGAATTCTTAGTTGTTGTACTGTCAACAAATGTAGAATTTGTTTGGTTCAAATTGTAGGGCTGAATTGAAGTGTGGAAATTTTTAGTTTGGTATATTTTATTGGAATACCGATTGGTTATTCCATTGTATATCGGTAAAATTTCCTGCTGTCCATAAATAGATAAAGACGTTAGTACAGAGGCTAATGCTATATAAATGATTAGCTTCATTGTTTTTTTATTTTAGCTAATAACATTGGCACAAGAGAGATACTAAGTGCAACAATAACCAAAACAAATAAGTTTAATGTGGCATTAGGAATACGAACAAGTACAACAAATAGAATAATCGCTATATTATAAATGTATAATGTAATAACAGTCTTACTATGGTTAAAGCCAATGGCGATGAACTTGTGGTGGATGTGGTTCTTATCCGCTGTAAATGGAGAAATACCTTTAAACGCTCTTAATGTGAAAGCTCTAATAGTGTCAGCTAATGGGTATACAAGTATACCTATAACAAGTATAGGTAAATTAATATCATGAATAAAGTCAGGTAATTTTGAAGGTGGAAGATTAATAGTGTTAAAAACTAAAATGCTAATAATCGCTCCTATGGTCAGAGACCCTGAATCCCCCATAAAGATTCTAGCAGGAGAAAAATTAAAAACTAAAAAACCTAATAGGGCACCAGATAATACAAAGCTTAGTAAAGCTAATGGAATATTACTAGATAGCGCAAAAAGGAGTCCGAAAGAAATAGAAGAAATCAATCCTATTCCTCCAGCTAAGCCATCTAGTCCATCTATTAAATTATAAGCATTAACAATAACAATATAGGTGAAAATAGAAATAATATAGCTTTGCCATAGCTCTAATTCTTGTATCCCAAAAATATTGTGCATACTTCCAATACGAATATCAGCCATAATTACTATAATGAAACCAACTATAAAGTGTGCGGCTAACTTTTTCATTGGAGCAGTTCCAATAATATCGTCTTTTACTCCAACAAAGAATAGTAATACTAGAGAGGCAACAACTGTTTTAAAATTTACAAGAGAATTCTCTATGTATGAAAATTCATCAGGGAACCATAAAGAGTAAGAGAAAATAATAGCGCCAAATATTGTTATCCCTCCAATGGTAGGAACGCTTCTTGTGTGTAGTTTTCTTTCTTCGCTGGGTTCATCAACTAGGTGTTTCAACTTGGCTACTTTAATCAAAGATGGGGTCGCCAAAAGAACAACAAAAAATGCTGTTAAAAAACCTAGCCACAATATGTGTTCTCCTACCATGTAGTTTTAATTAAGATGAATAAACAAAAATAAGGCTTTTTAATTGATAATGGTAATTCATTTGCTATTCTCCTTAGATATCATGATAAAAGTTGACTAAAGTAGTTCTAAAGCCTATGGTCCAAAAAGATTCAAATTTATTAATGGATAGCTGGTTGTTTGATGAACTAAACTGCTGATTCCTGTAGCTATAATTACCAAAGAGTTGCATGTTTGTCTTTCTGTTAAATAAATAACTCACTTCAATAGATGAAAAAGAAACCTTACTAAGGTATTCTACAGTTTCAGATGTTAACGCATCAGTGGGGATAAGAGGAGAGGAGGAAATGCCAGTTAAAGAATTGCTTTTTTGAGTGTAAAAAATAAGTTTTCCTGTAGTTTGCCATCTGCCATTTTCAAGGTGTCCCATTAAGAGAAACTCACTGAAGTTAGCTCCAATAGGATGGGCAAGTTCTTGGTTGGTGTGGGTATATGATTGTAAAATGTTTTCATTTGGCATAGCGTAAGCATATGGTGAAACAGAATTATATTCAAGTTGAATCCAGCTGTTTAGGCTATTGAAGCAATTGAACCATTTCCCTCCAAGTTGAAAGCCGTTTTTTTGAGCGCCATCAATCATTAGTTGTCCATAAAGCATTAATGAATTTTTTAATTGATAATTAATATTAAGACCTAAAAGGGAGTTGTTTTTATTTGTTAATCCATTTACAGCAGTATTTACACCAATTATAGGAAGGTAAAAATGTGGAGTCAAAGGTTTTTTTCCAATGGAATCAACATAATTTTCATAAATAACACCTTCAAATATTCCTAGTTGTAATTTTTTGATAGGAGAAAAAGAAAGGTAGCGGAAAGAGGCTCCTTTTCTTTTAAATAAAGCTTCGGCAGAATTTGTAGCAGGCAGTCTTGTTAAGCTTTGTATCCAGCTGTTAATACTTCTGTATTGTAATTTGTTTTTAAAAAATTGAGTGGTTATTCCTAAATAAGGAGCTGGGCTAGCATTATCAGAAAGTAATAATGATCGGTAGCCATTACCTATAAAATGTTTGCCTTGACCAAATTGTAGGTTGATGTTCTTATTTGGAGAGTAACTGATGTAGCCACTTGACATTGCAGCATCGTGTCCAGTGTTTTTAAAAGGCTTAGATCGACCAATTCCAATAGCAGTTGTTTTTATGTTTGCAATGCTATCGAGGTAACTAGGGTAAAAAAATTGATTTTCATAAACACGTGTCTCAAACGAGAACTTTTTAGTGATGTCTCCAGCTACTCGTACACCTCTAGTGTTCCCAGATATTTTATATAGCGAATCATTTGTAGAGGTTCTTCCATAAGAGAAGTTAAACAAAGGATCAGCAACTAATTTAAAATCATCCTCTTCTATAAGTAATAAGTTTTTTTGAAACAGTTTTTCTGTAATAGCATAATAATATTTTCCAGTATCATTATATATTTTATTGCTATACACTTGAGGAGTGAATGTTTCGATGTATGGCTTAGCACTATTATGAAACAATTGTATACTATCTTGCCTGCTTGTGAAAACATTGTATTCAAGCTGTTGAGAAAGTTGATGGTTTAAAGGTAGATTTTGATGTTGAGCAAACAAAAAAATAGAAAGTATGCTAAAATAAAAGGTTGTGACAACCTTCTCAATTATAGACGATATTTCAAGTTTTTTTTTCAAGTTATATTAGAACACTTTTTTTTCAAGAACATCTTGATAAACTTGGCGAATTCCTTCTTCTAAGCCGATTCGATGTTTCCAACCTAATTGGTGTAAAAGAGAAAGGTCTAATAGCTTTCTAGGAGTACCATCAGGCTTAGAGGTATCAAAAGTTAATTCACCTTCGAAGTTAACCACTTTTTGTACCGTCATAGCTAAATTTTTTATACTAATATCTTCCCCACAACCAATGTTTGATAAGTCAGGAGGAGTGGGATGAAGCATTAAAAATAGACAGGCTTCAGCAAGATCATCTACATGAAGAAACTCTCTTTTTGGAGATCCAGTACCCCAAATTTCAACACTTTCTCTATTGTTAATTTTAGCTTCATGGAATTTACGAATCAAAGCAGGCAATACATGAGAGTTTTCTAAATCATAGTTGTCGTTTGGTCCATATAAATTTGTTGGCATTGCCGAGAAAAAATCACAGCCATATTGACTTTTATATGTCTCACAAAGTTTGATCCCTGCAATCTTAGCTATGGCATATGGTTCATTCGTTGGTTCTAAAGGGCCTGTTAACAAATATTCTTCTTTTAGAGGTTGTGGAGCCATTTTAGGGTAAATACAAGAAGAACCTAGAAATAACAATCGTGTTACATTGTTTAAGTATGCGTTATGGATGATGTTGGTTTCTATCATTAAATTGTCATACAAAAATTCAGCCCTATAACAATTATTAGCATGAATACCACCTACTTTAGCGGCTGCAAGAAATACAAATTCAGGCTTTTCTGAATTAAAGAAAGAATTAACAGCTTGTTGGTTTCTTAAGTCTAATTCTTGAGATGTTTTTGTAATAATATTATGGTATCCATTAACTTTTAGAGTTCTTACCAATGCTGATCCAACCATTCCTCGGTGACCAGCCACATAGATTTTGCTGTTTTTTTGCATTTGAGCCCAATTTTCAAGACAAGTATAACAAATGTAAGCATATCAATTTAAAATAAGTCGATATACTTTATGGAATTGTATTAGGGGATAAGGGAAGTTTTTTGAGAGAAAGTTTAGTATTGTTCCCAGCTTTGGTGTTTTAGCTCTTCTCCATCTATACCAGAAGAACGTTTTTTTAATGTTCTTTGCCAATTTAGATCTTTATTTTCTCCAGGTATGTCGCTATGTAATAATAGGTATTCATTGCCAATCATGTTAGGCGAATAAAAAATACAGGTTTTATTGTTGAATTTACCTGCTTTATAATAATGCCATACTTGATATGGGTATGAATGATTAGTGTTGGGTTGGTCGTTTATGCTGTTGGGCATTCCATATTGTAAGTATATTCTTCCACGATCTGTTTCATATCCTTTATTATTTCTAGAGCCAAATTCCCTGTGAACATATTTTACTTTTTTTTGGTAAGCAGCCCAAGCTTTGACTGGAGTCTCTGAGTTTTTGCGTTTCCAAAATTGGAAAATGAACTCTCTTTTCATTTGCTCAGTCAAGTCGTCTAGTTGATTCTGAATAGTGTTTCTTTCAAGTTCGCTGGCAATAGGAGATAGGGTTTTGATGTAGTAGTTTAAAGAATCTTTAGGTAAATTATCAGCAAAAGTATTGATATATTCTTGTTTGTTTAAGTCTTTTATTTGAACACTTGAATTGAGATTCAAACGTTGAAAACGTTGTTTTTTTTCTGCTAAAACTTCATTGTTTTTATCCCTAACTTGAATTACAATATTATAGTTTCCTGTAGGAAGTAGTTCAATATCCCACATTTTTAATAGTGGTTGAACTGCTGTTGATGTGTAACGTTTGATTTTATTAAAATTCCCTATAGTTTTTTGATTGTCATAATTTTCGATATATTGATGTATGATATATTTTCCGTTACTATCAAGTAGTTGCAGGGTATTATATACTTCAGTGTAATAGGCAACTTTTTTAAAATCATTACCTAAAAACTCTCCAACCATTGGGATTATATTATAACCAGATTTAGTCAAAGCATTTTGTGTATTAGCTTTAGCGTAGCTTTCAATGAGTTCTATGTCTGAAATTGTAATTTGATTTTTGGGGTAGTTAATTTCAATGTCTTGTTCGATGGTTAAAGGTATCATTGCTGATGTAAGCAGGTCCTCAATGATAATTTCAAGTGTATAATTTTTGTTGTTGTCTACATAAAAACGTTGTTGATCAATTAAGTCATCAAGGATAATATTACTGGAAGTATCAATGTTTTTTAAAGTGTATTTTTTATAATCGACAATTGTAGTATCTTGTTTGAGTAGTTGAGTGATTTGGATGTTATATTGGACTCCGTCAAAAGGTTCTTTTCTAAAAGCTATACTGTTGGCATAGATTTTTATATAGTTTTCTATATAAGGTTGGGTTGGAGAGTCAAAACGTTTTACTGTAAGTGTAGCATCTACTTGACTATTCACAGCTATAAGTGATAAACAAGTTAATATAAAAATGAATAATTTATTCATATAGAATCAAATATAAAGTACAAAAATAAGTTTATTTTTATATCACTGTACAATTATTTAGCCAAAGGTCAATTAAAGGCTAGAATTGGTATATATTTTGTTCTGGTCCTTTGAGGATTAGATTTAAGTGTAATAAGATGAAGAAAAAATGGGGGATTTATATCGTTTTTTTATTGGGGATACAAGTCGCTTCAGCTCAATTCCAAGATGATTCATTATCTTACTTTTTAGATGGGGTAGATGTTGTAGCAGATGACTCTGCATATCAGAGAAAATATAGTCGGACTAAATATTTTGTGAAAGAAATATATGTGTATTCGGTTTTAGCTGCAGCTATGTTTAATGAAGTAGAAGATACTTTAAAGCTGATGACCTCTGAAAAGAAAAAGAAAAAATATATAAAGAAAGCTTACAAGGATTTGAAAAAGGAATTTGGTTATGAAATTAGCCAAATGACAATAACTAGAGGTCATTTCTTGATGAAAATTTTGCATAAAGAAACTGGGATGACTGCTTATGAGATAGTTGAGAAATATAGAGGGAAAGTAAAGGCAAAATCGTGGGAAACAATATTAAAGTTGAATAATACGACTTTAAAGAAATATTACTCTCCAGAAATTGAAGATGTTGTGTTAGATAGGGTGCTCAGTGAAATAGAGTCAGGGAAGATCATTCCTAAAGCACGACCTCCTGTAACAGAAAGGGGACGAAAAGCAGCAAGAAAACGTAAAAAAGAAAAGCGAAAAAAGCTTAGAGCCAAGAAGAAGTTAATCCGTAAACAAAAACGAAAAAAAAGTTAATTTTTCGGAATGATGCAAACTGGTATTGGTTGCATTTTGTGTTGATTCGCTCGGTTAAGTTTTTGGTAGATTGATAAAACCTCTTTTTCTCTTTCTGATAATGTACTAGTGTTGTTTTTTTCGATATAATCCATCGCCCATTCTAGTTCAGGGTATGTAGCTCCGATTTGATCTTCATCACTTCTGTCATCGTCCCAAAGCCCATCGGTAGGTTTAGCAATTTGGATACTTTCTACAATCTTTAATTCTTTTGCAAGTTCGAAAACTTCTGTTTTAGTTAGGTCAGCTATTGGGGATAGATCTACTCCTCCGTCTCCGTATTTAGTGAAAAAACCAACCCCAAAGTCTTCTATTTTATTCCCTGTTCCAGCAACAAGGTAACCATGATGACCAGCATAAGCATATAAGGTGGTCATTCTTAAACGAGCTCTAACGTTAGCCATTGTTAAATGGTCCTGAATGTCATTAGGAAGGTCTTTGCTGATTTGTTGGAAAGTAGCTGTTAAATCAGTAGTGTAGGAACTAATAAAATCAAAATTCTCCTTCAGCCATGCAATGTGTTCATTGCTTCTATCAAATTGAGCTGGCGGTTGTAAAATAGGCATATTTAGGACAATAATTTTTTTGCCAGTTAATGCACAAAGTGTTGATGTTACAGCAGAATCAATACCGCCAGAAACACCGATTACAAACCCTTTAATGTTGGCTTTGTTGGCATAATCGTTTAGCCAGTTTACGATGAAATCAATTTTTGCTTTAGCAGTCATTTGTTGTTATTAGTGATAAAAAAAGCCTGAATAAAGTTCAGGCTTTTAATTTTTTTTGAAATATTTTAGAATAGAACACCTACAGTTAATGCTACACTACCAGGTATTGCTTTTTGTTTAATTTCTTTAAATCCTGTATCTGTCGTGTAATCTTTTACTCCTAAATACTTGTCGTCACCATCTAAAGCGTTAGAGAAGAAGTAATTGTAGGTAAGGTCAAAAAATAAGGCTGTAGATCCAGAAACAGTATATTCTGCTCCTCCACCAATAATTAACCCTGTTCTAGCAAAAGAAGCTCCAGAATTAAGGTCTAAGTCACTATTCGTTGTTGTTGCATTTAAAAGTTGAACATTATCTTCTACAGTAGCTTTCGTTTTAATACCTAAGTTTAACCCGAAAGTCCCGTAATAAGTAAAGTAACCAATTTCTTTAGTTTTCATCTTTAATGCAATTGGAATGGTTACATAGTTTATTTTATACTTTCTGTCCTTTAGCCAAAATGCTGTATTTGTTGAATCTAAAAGATTGGTCGTGTTAAAATCTTGGAATTCCTCATCTTTGTTTAGTATATAATATACTGAGTCTTTAGAAGAGGCTTCAAAAAATCCAATTTTACCATAAGATGTCTGAAGTCCAACCCCAGTTACTAGAGATGCAGTTTTATTAAGTCGGTATTCTAATTGAGCTCCCCATCCATATCCTAGGCTACTCCCGTTGCTGACAAACTTTTTTTGGTTTTCTGGCTTCATCCAATCAATTGAAAGATTTCCTTTTAAACCAAATCTAAAATTCTTAACATTATTTTCGTTATTGTCTAGTTGAGCAAAAGAAAGGTTTCCAATTAAATAAGCAATGCTTAGTAATAATATCTTTTTCATAGTTTTAAATAATAAAAGTATTTAGCTAAAATAGTTTTTAGTTGGTTGCAAATCTAATAAAATTTTATCTTTAACACTTTTAAAACATCTTTTTTGAATATGCATAGGAAAGTACAGCTAGTTTTAGTCGTTTTTATCACGCTGGGTTTTATGGGGTGTAACTCTGATCCTTTGAATGTTGATATTTCAGGAATTCACACAGATTTAGAATGTCATAGAATGGAAAGGGAACTGTTTCAGAATGGAATCACAGATATTGACGGATTGAATAGACAGTTGCTAGGGAAGTATGGGTTTTTATATGAGTCATTTATTGCGAAAATGATTGTTGAAGGCTCTGCCTATGATCCTGCTATAGGGGTAAGATTAAGCAAGTTCAGACAAGATACAATTATAAGGAGTGTTTATAGAGATATTGAAATAACATTCAAAGATTTCGATGTGTATGAAAAAGAGTTTGAAAAAGCATTTTCTTATTATCGCTATTATTTCCCAGATAGTACTTTACCAAATTTAGTTACATTCTATTCAAATTTTAATGCGAAGATTTTTCCAATGGAGAATACATTAGCTATTGGATTGGATATGTATTTAGGGCCAGAAAATGATAAGGTTAAGCAAATTCCAACAGATATTCTTCCTCAATTCATTAAAGATGATATGGATGAGAAGTATTTGGTAGCGGATGGAATGAAGTATTGGCTGTTGAATCGTTTTTATGATGAAAGAATAGGTGAAGATTTTGTTTCAAAAATAATTGAATTAGGTAAAATAATGTATTTGTTAGATGCTGTTTTGCCAGGTCTATCCGATGATATTAAAATTAACTATACGCCAGAAGAATTAATGTGGGTTCAAGCCAACGAAAATAAAATTTGGGAGACACTAGTAGATGAGGAGGTCTTGTATACCAAGAATCCGATGACTATCAATCAATATATTGTTGATGGGCCTTTTACTAAAGGGTTACCAAATGAATCTCCTTCAAAAGTTGGAGTTTGGGTAGGTTGGCAAATAGTAAGGGATTATGTTGAAGAAAATAATGTAGATGTTTTATCTTTGCTGAAAGAAAAGAATAGTTTAAAAATATTAAGATCATATAAGCACGGAAATCGATGAGTAAAAAAACAAGTGAAATAAATTTAAAAGTTGACTTAGATGTCAATAATGTTCCAGAAAAAATTGTCTGGACAGCTAGTGATGCTTCAGAGGAGGTAAAGAAAGCCAAGGCTTTTTTATTATCTGTATGGGATGAAAATGAAAAAAATACATTGAGGATGGATTTATGGACAAAAGAAATGTCTGTTGAGGAAATGAATAAGTTTTTCTTTCAAACTTACATCACAATGGCGGATACATTTCAAAGAGCCACAAGTGAAGATGGTATAGGAGAAGCTATGAGAGATTTTGCAGAGTTTTTTGGTGAAAAAATGGGAGTTATTAAGCCATCAGGTAAGTTTGATGCTCCTTAAAAGTTATTAACAATTCTTTGTGATGTACACATAGAAAACTTATTTAATTTTTTGAATACTAATAAAAAATATATACTTTAGCGAACTTGTAGTTTAGTAGTAAAATTGCATTTTTAATTTAACTGATTAATTATCAGAAGTTTATGAAAAAAATAATTACAGCGTTATCTGTTTTCGTTACTGCATTGGCAGGAACAGCTCAACAAGATTATCAATTTACACACTATATGTTTGATAATCTATCATTCAACCCTGGTTACGCAGGAATTACAAATTCTATTTGTGGAACTGTTATGGGGAGACAACAGTGGGCAGGTTTTGAAGGAAGCCCAACTACTGGATTGGTGAATATTCATGCTCCTGTTAAATTATTAAGAGGAGGATTAGGGCTTACTTATTTAAATGATCAGTTAGGTTTTGAAAGAAATAATATTGCCAGATTATCTTATTCTTACCACTTGGGAGGTATAGGTCCAGGTATCTTAGGAATAGGAGTTTCAGGAGGAATTGTACAGAAAAGCATAGGAGCAACATGGGTAACACCAGACGGGACTCCAGCATCTTCAGATCCAACAATTAATACAGGTGGAGTTTTAGGTAATACTTCTAATATTAGCGAGCTGGTTTCTGATTTTAATATAGGTGCATTCTATTATGCTCCAAATATGTATTTTGGATTGTCAGCAACGCACATTGGTCAAGCAGAAATGTTAGATTTGAATGTTCAAAATGTACACCACTACTGGTTAACTGCTGGATACACGCATGAATTTAATCCTACCTTAAAATTAAGACCAAACGTCTTAGTAAAGTCAGATGTAGCTTCAACACAAATAGATTTGAATGTTAATGTTTTATACAAGAACATGGTATGGGGTGGTCTTACGTACAGATTAGGTGATGCTATCGCACCAATGTTAGGATATCAACATAAATTTTCAGAAAATGCAACCTTACGAGCAGGTTATTCGTATGGTATTACAACTTCACAGATTAAGAATTATAGTAGTGGTACTCATGATTTCATGTTAAACTTCTGCTTTAATTTAGAAAAACCAACCATCTTACAGAAATCAAAAAACCCAAGATTCTTATAAAAAAATAAGATTATTGTAACTTTATTTGTCAAGCTACGTTAACAGCTACTCAAAACATTAATTTATTAACATTTTGAAGTTGAAAACGAAGTGAGACTAAATTAACAAAAGAGGTAATATGAAAAAATTATTGTATTTCGCAGTCATCGCAGTAACACTTGTTAGTTGTGGGAGTGGAAGCAGAGGAGAATTAGTTGGTGTTCTAGGTAGAGAAACATGGTACCATAATGATCCTTATGGAATGTTGTACATTCCTGCTGGTAGTTACGAAATGGGACAAAGTGATGAAGATGTTCCTTTTGTACATTATACTAGAACAAAAACCGTTTCGGTTGCTGCTTTCTATATGGATCAAATGGAAATTGATAATAACGAATACCGTCAGTTTGTGTATTGGGTAAGAGATTCTATCGCAAGGAGAATTTTAGGTCAAGAGGATGAAACAACTTGGTTAGTTCCAACATTGGATGACGAGTTAGAGGAGAAAGATGCAGAAGATTGGAATTTGAACTGGAGAGAAAGTTTAGATTTTGAAAAGTATGCAGAGAATGAGCAGTTCCCATTATTAGCAGAATTGTTTTTGCCAGAAAATGAACGTTTTTATAACCGTTTAGAATTAGATGTAAGAAAGTTAAAGTTTGAATATTACTGGATTGACTTAAAAGAGGCAGCTGTTAAAGGTCGTCCAAAAGTTAAAAAGCTTTCAAATGCTGAATATGAAGATGATACAGAACATCGTAAGGATATGAATAATCCTGATCAGCCTTTTCCATATGAACCAGGGATCAAAAGAGGTCAAGATTTAGATTTAGGTTATAGAAATAGTAAAGGACAAAATAATGCAATTAGAGGGCATGAAGATCGTTCTAAGTTTATTATACACGAAATTATTAATGTTTATCCTGATACATTATGTTGGGTAAGAGATTTTACATATAGTTATAATGAACCTCAAACCAATATGTATTTTTGGCACCCAGCTTATGATGGTTATCCAGTAGTTGGTGTAACTTGGCAACAAGCAAATGCTTTTGGAGTGTGGAGAACCCAATTAATGAATAGTTATAGAAAAGCAAACTGGGAGTCTTATGTTCAAGATTTTAGATTACCAACGGAAGCAGAATGGGAATATGCATCTAGAGGAGGATTAGATGGAAGTCCATACCCTTGGGGTGGTCCATATATTAGAAACTCTAGTGGATGTTTCTTAGGGAACTTTAAACCTATGAGAGGTAGGTATATGGAAGATGGTGGTTTCCATACAGTTAGAACAGATAGGTACCATCCTAACGATTATGGATTATACTGTATGGCAGGTAACGTTGCTGAGTGGTGTAGTACTGCATATGATGAGTCAGCTTATGAGTTCTCTCATGATTTGAATCCAGAATATAAGTACCATGCATTAGACCATGATCCACCTTCTATGAAAAGAAAGGTAATTAGAGGAGGTTCTTGGAAAGATATTGGTTATTTCTTGCAAACAGGTTCTAGAACTTATGAATATCAAGATAGCGCAAAATCATATATAGGATTTAGAAATGTGATGTCGTATTTAGGAAGAGGTGGAGCTAATAAAGAGGGAGACCAATAATCAATTAATAAGAAATAATATAAAGTCAAACAAATAAAACAAGGAAAAATGAGTGGAAGTAGTTTTTTTGAAAGTAGAAAGTTTAAAACAGTAATGAAATTCGTTTACGGATGGGGAGGAGCTGTTGTAATTGTAGGAGCACTATTTAAAATTCTTCACATCCCTGGTCCCATGCTTACTATTGGACTGTTAGTGGAGGCAGGAATATTCGTGTTATCTGCATTTGAACCATTACATGAAGATCCAGATTGGACACTTGTTTATCCTGAATTAGCTTTAGGTCATGCAGATGGAGAGCATGCTTTACCAGTAGCTGAAGAAGAGGAAGTGATGGAAGCTATCGAAGAAAGCGTTGAAGATAATGGATCTGTTGTTGAGCAATTAGATGGTATGTTAGCAGAAGCTAAGATAGAACCAGAATTAATCGCTAGTTTAGGAGATGGATTAAGAAACTTAAGCACAAGTGCTAACCAGTTAGGAAGTATTTCAGATGCATCTGCTGCTACTGAAGAGTTTGTAGGAAATATTAAATCTGCGTCTTCAAGAGTAGGTAAATTATCTGATGCATATGAAGAAGCTGCAACTTCATTAATGGGATTAACTTCTACAGAAGAAGAAGGAGCTAACTTTGGTGAAGCAATGCAAAAAGTTTCTGGAAACTTATCTGCATTAAACAATGTATATGAAATGCAATTAAAAGGAGCTTCTGAACACTTAGAGACTACTGAGAAAATGTATGGTGGTATCAATGAATTGATGACTAACTTACATGCATCATTAGATGATACTAAGAAATATAAAGAAACTATGGCTGAGTTAAGTAAAAACTTAACAGAGTTGAACTCAGTTTATGGAAATATGTTATCTGCTATGAGTGGTGGTAATAGAGCTTAATACCAATTAGATTGTTATTAATTCAAAATTCAATTTTAAGAAAGTATTAACCTATTAAAAAACTAAAATTATGGGAGGAGGAAAAGAAACCCCTAGACAGAAACTTATTGGTCTGATGTACCTAGTATTGATGGCCCTATTAGCGATGAACGTATCTAAGTCTATTCTTAGTGCATTCTTAACAATTAATGAAAAGTTTGAGCATGCAGCTGAGTTGACAAGTGGTACTACTGCTGGAATGATGGCCAAGATAGACAATAAGTTGACGGAGATGAAGTCAACGAAGGCTGCAAAAGAAGATATTAAACAGGTAGAGCTTATTCAGGCTAAAGCAAATGAAATAAGAGAATTAGCTAAAAGTACATCTAATTTCTATGTTTCAGAAGCTGGAAGTATGATTAATGTATGTGATCCACTTGTTCCTGTTCCTTTTTATGAAGAGGATGAAGCAGGGTATCTAAAGTTAATGAACATGGATACTATATCTAAGAAAGATGATTACGATACAGCTCCACACCTTTTCATGAAAGAAGGTACTTTAGAGCCTAATGAAAGAGGTGCTGCTATTGAATCTAGATTGTTTAGCTTTAGAGATAGTCTTATTCAAATGACTGCTAAATTTGAAGAAGAGAAAGGTGGTAAAATTCAAAAGTACTTTATCGACCCTACAAAAATTAAAAGACCTCATGATGACCATCATGGTGTAGAAGAGTATGAAAAAAGTGTTGAAGAAGCTTTAGCTACTGTACACGTTGAAGATAGAGCAAGAATTAAAAGAATTATTGATTTACTTACAGTACCTGAAGTGGTTCATAACCACCATAAAGAGTATCCATGGGTTGCATATCAATTCGATCACGCTGTAATTGTAGCTGCTGCAACAATTTTTACATCTTTGAAGAATGATGTGAAAATGGCTGAAGCTATTGCTATAGAATGTGTATCAGGTAGAGTTTCTGCTCCTACATTTAAGTTCAACAAAATTGAACCTTTAGCATTTTCAAGCACAAGTTATATTAACCAAGGAGATTCTTTAGGACTAAAAGTAATGATTGCTGCTTATGACTCTACTGAAAAAATGGAGTTAAAGTATTGGATTGATGATACTACAAGAGCAGAAGGTAACATGAAAGAGTTTAAAGGTCAAGCTGGAGCATCTTTAGCTTTAAGTGGAGGAGTTGGAGAACATAATGTAGTAGGTTCTATTGCTGTAAAAGAAAAAGGTGTAAAGAAATGGAAACCTTGGAAGTTTAAGTATAGTGTGGGAGCTCCTAATGGTGCTGTTGCTAATGCTGAAATGAACGTTTTATATAGAGGATGGGATAATAAAATAGAAGTATCTGCTTCTGGTTATGATCCATCTACAGTTAATGTATCTGCTTCTTCAGGAGTGAAAATTTCTAAAGGTAAAAATGGATATATAGCAAAAGTATCTGGTAGTGCGAAAAAAGCTACATTAAGTATTACAGCTAAAGATAAAAATGGAAAATCTGTGAAAATTGCAGATAAAGAATTTAGAATTTTTGCTTTGCCTACTCCAAAACCATACTTTGGAGGACAAACATTTGATAAAGGAACGATGAAGAAAGCTAAAGCAGCTAATTCAAGTATCGTAAAAGCTTTAATTGGAGATAGTCCATTAGATGTATCTTATACTGTTAAGAGCTTTAAAATATCAGGTGTAAAAAATGGTAAGAGTTTTGATATGGTATCTAAGAGTAATAAGTTAACTGGACAAATGAAAAACTATGTTAAGAGTTTAGGAAAAGGTTCGAAACTTATTATTACAGATGTAGTAGCTCAAGGACCAGGAGGGAAACCTAAGAAAATTGGTTCTCTTGTTTTTAAAATGATATAATAAAAATTAGGAATTATGTTAAGAAATTGTATTAAAATATCCGCCTTACTAGCTGTGCTAACCACACAGGGAGTTTTATTTAATACTGGAATTGCTCAGCAAGTTTTGCCAAGTTCTGGTGTAACTGTAGAGTCCAATGTTTTAGATGGGGTATATGTACAAGAGCATATTCCAACAAAACGAGTAATACAATATGCTTCATTAAGAGAAGCTGATGTATTATGGTCTAAACGTATATGGAGAACACTTGATTTGCGTGAGAAGATGAATCACCCTTTGTTTTATCCATTAGAGCCTTTGTCAGATAGACGTTCACTTTGGGATGTAATCCGTTATGGAGTTCTTGAAGAAGGAGCAATGACAATTTATGACTTAAATGGATTTGAAATGGATGATCAATTCAAATATCCAGTTAAACCTAAAAACGGAAACGCTCAAGATCCTGAATTTCAAAAAAGGTTAATGAGTTTCTTTGGTTCTGAATCTGAAATCGAAAAGATGGATGAGAATGATGAACCAATGTATGACGAATTAGGAGACCCTATTTTAGAAACGGTAGTTTCTGAGTATAAGGCAAGAGATATTATACGTTATGAGTTGAAAGAGGATTGGTTTTTCGATAAACAACGTTCAGTAATGGATGTTAGAATAATTGGAATTTCACCTTTAGTATATGACTATGACCCTTCAGGAGATGTAAAAGCCGTGAAAAACTTATTTTGGCTATACTTTCCTGAATGTCGTTACACTTTCCAAAACTTCTTTGTGTATAATGGAGATAATGACGCTATGAGAATGTCTTTCGATGATTTATTCTGGAAGAGAAGATTTTCGTCATATATTCATAAAGAAAGTAATGTGTTTGATAGAACAATTGGTCAACCATATGATGGTGTTGACGCTTTATTAGAATCTGAGAGAATCAAAAAAGAAATGTTCTTAATTGAACATGATGTTTGGAATCTTTAAGATTACTTTATATTATTTTTTAAAGCTCACTAGCAATAGTGAGCTTTTTTGTTTTTATTGCTATTTTTGCAACTCAATTTTAATAATTAAATATGATTTCAGTTAATAAATTATCGCTTTTTCTTGGGGGAAAAGAATTGTATAAAGATGTCTCTTTCCGAATAACAAAGGTCGATAAAATTGGGCTTTCGGGTAAAAATGGAGCTGGCAAGTCAACAATGCTAAAACTGTTAACTGGATATCATAAACCTACTGAAGGAAGTGTTTCTATTGCCAAAGACTTAAAGCTATGCTATTTACCTCAAGAATTGTTTACTGATTCTTTAAAACCAATTATAGAGGAAGTCAAAACAGCTAACTCTGAAATAGAGGAAATAACTAATCGTCTAGAAGAAATTAATTTAGAGTTAGAAACAAGGACAGATTATGAGTCTGACTCCTTTTTAGCTTTGCTTGATGAATTAGCTGAGCTTAATGATGCATATAATATGCGTGGTGGGAATGATGTAGCAGAGCAGTCAGAAATTATATTGAAAGGTCTTGGTTTTTCTGATACAGATTTAAACCGTCCAATGAATGAATTTAGTGGAGGATGGCAAATGCGTGTAGAGTTGGCTAAATTGTTAGTCCAAATGCCAGATGTTCTATTATTAGATGAGCCTACAAACCATTTAGATATTGAGTCGATAGATTGGCTAGAAAATTATTTGAAACGTTATCCAGGTGCTGTTTTATTAATTTCTCACGATAAACAGTTTTTAGATAATATAACCAACCGAACACTTGAGATTAACAGTGGTAAAGTATACGATTATAATTGTAACTATTCGACTTATTTAGTTAGAAGGGAAGAAGAGAGAACATTGCAATTAGCTGCAATGAAGAATCAACAAAAAGAAATAGAACATAAGCAAAAGTTAATTGATAAATATAGAGCAAAAGCTAATAAAGCTGCATTTGCACAAAGTTTAATTAAGCAGATTGATAAAATGGAAATCATAGAGGTTGACGAAACTGATGCTTCTAGTTTAAGGTTTAGATTTCCTGACCCTTCTCCTTCAGGGAAATTAGTTGCTGAAATTGAAGGTGCTTCAAAAGCTTTTTCTGAAAAAATAATCTTTGAAGGATTAACTTTTAATATCGCAAAAGGAGAAAAAATCGCATTAATAGGAAAAAATGGTGTTGGTAAGTCTACTTTTATTAAGATGATGGTTAATCAAACCAATTATGAAGGAGATATAAAACTAGGTCATAATGTAAAAATTGGATACTTTGCACAGGATGAAGCAACAAAACTAAATCCAGATAAGACAATTTTTGAAACAATTGATGATGTTGCAACTGGTGAGGTCAGAAAAAGGATTCGAGAGATTTTAGGTTCTTTTTTATTTCAAGGAGATGATATTGATAAAAAAGTTAAGGTACTTTCTGGAGGAGAAAAAACAAGGTTGGCTTTATGTAAACTACTACTAGAACCATATAATTTTCTTATTCTAGATGAGCCGACGAATCATCTAGATATAATTTCAAAAGAAGTCTTAAAAAACGCATTATTAGAATATAGTGGGACACTATTGTTAGTATCTCACGATAGGGACTTCTTAGATGGCTTAAGTGATCGTTTATATTATATTAAAGACAACAATATCAGTATCTATTTCGAATCAGTTAAAGAGCGCCTAACAAAAGTTGCAAAAGAGAATGCTGATAAAGGAATTAGTAAGCCTAAAAAGTCAAAGAAAGAAAAAACTGTTGATGAACAAGATGCTAAAAAGCTCAACGGTAAGCTCAACAAAACGAATTCTCAAATATCTAATGTAGAAAAGAAGATAAATGCATTAGAATCAAAAATTGAAGAAAAGGAAAAAGAAATAAATACATTTGATTTTACATCTCATGAAAATAGTCCGCTTTTTGAAGAGCTAGAAGCATTAAAGGAACAATTAAATTCTGAGATGACACATTGGGAGGATTTAGAAGAGCAGAAAGAAGAAATAGTGAATCTATTGAATCAATAATGTAACTATAGGGAGACAGCTACGTACTATTTTTGGTGCTACGTAGCTTAATATTTCTATTTTATTTATCGAATGTTCCATTGAGCTTTTCTCAATGTGGAGGCTTTGTTGATGGAGATGTTTTAGATGGGATATATCTTCAAGAAAATATTCCTACTAAGCGAGTAATTCAGTATGCTAGTTTAAGAGAAGCCGATGTAATATGGTCAAAACGTATTTGGAGAACAATTGACTTAAGAGAGAAGTTGAATCATCCGTTGTTTTATCCTCTAGAACCTCTATCTGATCGATCTTCGTTGTGGGATGTTATCAAGTGTGGTATTTTAAACGAAAGTTCGATCACCATATATGATGTTAATGGGTTTGAACAAGATGACCAGTTTAAATATCCAGTCCGACCAGAAAATGGAAATTTCAACAATGCTATATATCAAAAAAAATTACTCAGTTATTTAGGCTCAGAAACAGAAATTGAAAAAATAGATGAAAATGATAATGTGATGTATGATGATATGGGCGATCCAATACTAGAAGTTATTGTTGAGCAGTACACTGCAAGAGATATTGTCCGTTATGAGTTAAAAGAAGATTGGTTTTTCGATAAACAACGTTCAGTAATGGATGTTAGGATAATTGGTCTATCTCCACTTGTATATGATTACGACCCATCAGGAGACGTAAAGGGATTGAAGAATTTGTTTTGGCTATATTATCCAGAGTGTCGTTATCTTTTCCAAAATGCTTTTGTGTATAATCCTAAAAATGACGCTATGCGAATGTCATTTGACGATTTGTTTATGAAAAGAAGATTTTCTTCATATATTCACAAAGAAAGTAATGTGTTTGATAGGGCGATAGCTCAACCTCATGATGGAGTAGATGCCTTATTAGAATCTGAGCGGATAAAAAAACAAATGTTTATTATAGAACATGACTTGTGGAGTTTTTAAATAACATCAAAGAGGTGTTTTAGTACTTTTTTGTTAATAAACTTATTGAACTATAATCTTTTTTCCTGCTCCGTTTTTTTAACTTTGATAACAGTTAAAATTAAAAGAAACTATGTTAAAAGTTGGAGATAAAGCCCCTGATTTTGTAAGCGTTGATGAAAATGGAGAAGAAATTAAGTTGTCTGATTATTCTGGACAAAAACTAATTTTATATTTCTATCCTAAGGATAGTACTCCTGGTTGTACACTTGAGGCTCAAAATTTAAGAGATAATTATGAATTATTAAAGAGCAAAGGATATGAGGTTGTAGGTGTCAGCGCTGATAGTCAGAAGCGACATCAAAACTTTATAGCTAAACAATGTTTGCCATTCAAGTTAATTGCTGATGAAGAGAAGGTGGTTATTAATGCTTATGAGTGCTGGGGACCCAAAAAGTTTATGGGAAGGGAGTTTGAGGGAATCTACCGAAAAACATTTGTAATTGAGAATGGAGTTATTATTAAACTGATAGAAAAAGTAAAAACAAAAGCACATACAGAACAAATTTTAGAAGATTAATTTTAGAACGTAAAAAAAATACGTTGTAAGGTTGTACTTTTGAGTAAACAAAACAAAAAAACAATGGCAAAGAAAGCAGATACATTAGATAATAATAAATTAAAAGCATTACAAGCTACTTTAGATAGGTTAGATAAGAGCTATGGTAAAGGTGCTGTAATGCGCATGGGAGACCGAACTACGGAAGAAATGGAGGTAATTTCTAGTGGTTCAATTACATTAAATAGAGCATTAGGAGTTCAGGGGTTTCCTAAAGGAAGAATTATCGAAATTTATGGACCTGAATCATCAGGTAAAACGACATTAGCTATTCACGCAATTGCAGAAGCTCAAAAACAAGGAGGGATTGCAGCAATAGTTGATGCTGAACATGCATTCGATCCTTATTACGCTAAAGCATTAGGTGTAGATGTAGACAACCTATTGATTTCTCAACCAGATAATGGAGAGCAAGCATTAGAAATCGCAGATAATTTAATTCGTTCTGGAGCTATTGACATCTTAATTGTAGATTCTGTTGCAGCTTTAACTCCTAAGGCAGAGATAGAAGGAGAAATGGGCGATAGCCAAATGGGATTACAAGCACGTTTGATGTCTAAAGCTTTAAGAAAATTAACAGCATCTATTAATAAGGCTAATACTTGTTGTATTTTTATCAATCAATTAAGGGAGAAAATAGGGGTAATGTTTGGTAATCCTGAAACAACAACAGGGGGAAATGCTTTAAAGTTTTACGCTTCTATCCGTGTTGATATTAGACGTAGCAGCCAATTAAAAAGTGGGGATCAAGTAATCGGAAATAAAACAAGAGTTAAAGTTGTTAAAAATAAGGTTGCTCCACCATTCCAAACTGCTGAGTTTGAGATTATGTATGGGAAAGGGATTTCTAAGGTTGGTGAAATTATCGATTTAGGTGTAGAGTTTGAAATCGTTAAAAAGAGCGGATCTTGGTATAGCTATGGTGACGTTAAGCTAGGACAAGGTAAAGACTCTGTTAAAGAATTGCTAGAAGATAACCTTGAGTTATTAGAGGAGTTAGAAGAAAAAGTAGTTGAAGCTTTGAAAGGGAATTAAACAACTAACTTTCTATATTATAATGAAAGGGCGACATTCTATAAAATGTCGCCCTTTTTAATTATTCAATGTCAAATTGTATATAACTGTTTTTAGCTATAACTCTAATTTTTGGAGGTGTTTCCTTAGTATTGTTTTTCGAAAAAGTGCCTTCATATTGATGAATGTGATCAAATAAATTATCCGCTTTTAAGTGATTTCCAGATGAAGGTATGATAAATGCTTCTCCTTTTTCTAATTGAACGAAATAATCAAAAGATACATCCTGACTAAAGTTAAGCTCAATATCAGTATTTTGTCCATTTAAGGTAACCTCAGTAAAGGAACTATTTAGCATATCGACATCCAAACTTCCATGCTTTATATTTCCTTTTACCAATGTATTGAGCTCTTCAATTTCTATATTGGAGAAAGAAGCATTAATTTGCACACTATTCGCCTTTTCTATTTCTACCTCGTCTGAAACTGATTTTATCAAAACCCTATTTGCTTTTTCTATTTCTATTTCAGTAGAAGCGCAATCAAAATCAACATGATCAACTTCATCAATTCTAACTTTTGAAAAACGGGCATATATATCGCCTTTTTCAATTTTTTTTGCCTTTAACTTCCCGTATTTTAGTTTTATGGATTTTAATTTAGAAACAGTTCTAAGGTTAATGTCACCATGTGAGACATTTAGTTTCATTTTACCCTTAAAATTCCCAAAGGAAACATTTCCATATTTATTATTGATATCAACAGAAATATAATCTGGAGTTTTTATTATATAATCAACTTTAACAGACTGCTCTCCAAATAGCTTTAGTACATCATTCTTAAATCCTTTTCCTATATCGTTCCATTCAGTTGATACACCTAAAAAGTCATTGAAAGAGTTAAAGTCAATATCGATATTCCCCAATATAGTAGATAAACGATCAAGATTTGATGTTTCAACTTTAATAGATACTTCAACAGAAACACTGTCTTTCTCCCAGTTTTCTACTTTGATATTCCCATGTTTATTTTCAATTTCAAGTTCGAAATCTTTACTTGATTTTACAACTTTTTTAATTGTTTTGGAATCTTCAAAATATTCTTTGGTATTGGCTAACAAATTAGCTACAACAAAGAAATTAATAATAAATAGTATAGCTCGTGTCATTTTGCTCTTTTTTAGATGATTTACTTTCTACAGTGTTGATGTTGTTTAAGACCGTTTCTAAGAGGTCTAATTTTAATTGATAATTCATAATCATTTCTTCAATAATTAATTGATCATCTACGCCTGTTCCTAATTCTTGTTTTAAGTTGTTAAACTCTTCATCAAGAAGCATAAGTTCTTCTTTGATTTCTTCAGAGTATCCCAATTGAGATATTTGTTGTTGTTTATGTGAAACTTGTTGTATATAGTAACTCTCTACTTCTGCCATTTCTTGTGAAACAGAAGAAAACGTAAACTCATTATTAGCATTATGCTCTTGTGTCTCAACAATATTGTTGTCTAGCTTATTTTCAGGAGTAAACTGAAAATAGATGAGACTACCTAATCCAATCAAAATAGTTGCAGCTGCAGCAATGTTCAAAATAAAACTCCAGTTGATTACTTTTCCTGATTTTGGTTTTTCTAAACTTTGCTTTTCATTAGATAGCGAAGAAAAATCCAGGCTAGGAGGAGTAGCAGTATCAAATGCATCTCTATTTGCTTCAATAAAATCTTTTAATTGATCTTTTTCTTTCATAGTACAGCTGTGTTTAAAAGTTCTCTTAGTTTCTTTTTACCTCTAACATATTGTGTTCTTGATGTAGACTCACTAATGCCTAGTTCTAATGCAATTTCTTTATGACTGTATCCTTCAAATAGATATAAGGAAATAATTAAACGATATCCATTAGGTAAATTATTTAATTGATCAGAAATATCAGCAATTTTAAGTTCTATATTATTCCATTGATTTTCCTCTTCTTCAATATTTAAGTTGTCTACAGAAACCTCAGACCACTGAAGTTTTTTCTTTTTGAGGCTATTTAAAGATTTATTAATTGCAATACGCTTTATCCAGCCAAAAAGAGAAGATTCGTTTCTGAAATTTTCTATGTTTTTAAAAGCACTAATAAAAGTCTCTTGCAGAATATCTTCAGCTTCTTCTCTATGATTTACAATTCTGATGATAGAATTAAATACGCCCTTAGCACAACCATAATAAATTTGATTATAGGCATACTGACTCCCTGATTTACAATCTTCGATCAATTCGGGAGTTATGTTAACAAAGGAATTCACTGAATACTTTCAAAATGTTTAGAACCAACCTAGTTTGAGTCCTGCATTAATTGTCCAACCATTTAGAGGATAACTTTCTGTATTTGCTAAATTAATAACATCTGTAAATTGATAGCCTATTCCTCCAGCAAATCTTAAATTTTTAAATAGATTCACCTCAGCTTTTACACCTGGTTCTATAAAACCAAACACATCATAATTAGCAGTGTTAGCATCCCAATCAAAATCATCTTGATAAAAACGGTATCTATTAATTGATGCAGCTCCTATTCCCATTTCGATAGGTAATGTGAAGTGAATCACTGAGTTGCTTAGAAAAACAGGTTCTAATTTTAATCCTCCAGCTCCATATTCAAAGAAATAACTGTAGTTATAATTATCGATATAATCACTTTGTACATCGTTATACATCCCATATCCAAACAAACCTACATTCAACTTGTGGTTAAATACTAAAGATAATTCTCCGCCAGCCAATAAACCAATTTGATTATTTAGCGTAATAGCTTTATGATTAAGAGCAATGTATGCTCTTATGCTTTTCTTACGGCTACCAAAAAGGGTTTGTTGTTCATTTACTAAGTCCTGTGCTGTAATTCCTATACTAAGGAATAAAATAGCGATTATTAATAATTGTTTCATGGTGTTTTTAGTTTTTATGAATAATATTTCCACTCCCTGTAACAGATGTTGTAACTGATGGAGGGTTTCCGTAGTAATAAATATTACCAGAACCAGTAAGTGATGCAACTAAGCTAACTCCAGTTTTTAAGGTAATATTTCCACTTCCACTAAGTTGTACAGTTGCATGATTAGAATAAAAATGTTTACCACCTACGTTTCCACTACCTTTAACTTCTATGTGTTGAGTATGGCTACTTCCTGTAGAATTAATATTTCCTGATCCTGAAAGCATGAGATTATAATTTGTCAAAGTAGCATTAATATTTACATCGCCAGAACCTATCAATGCTAAATCAAAACTGGTACAGTTAATTTGGTCACCATTAAAATTTCCACTTCCTTCAACTCTAACAGTATTGATACTATCATTGGAGACATAGACTCTTATTCTTTTAGTGTTTAAGATATCGTTGTTAGCTTCATAAATTACAAGTTTATTATTTACAATATCCGTTTTGATGTAATCTATGAGATGTTCTCCAGCTTCAATCTTCAACGATTGGGTCGAATCTTGAGTATAAAAAACATCAATGTTATCAACTAATTCAATGGCATTAAAATTACCAATAGTTCTATTTTCTGTAGTAATACTCCCAGAAGATTCTCTTTTGATTTTTGAACAGCTAGCTACAAGTAAAGTAGTAGATATTATAAAAACTATTTTTTTCATCGTTTTGGTTTATTAATTTTGATTTCTTGTTATTAGTAGACAATGAAAAAATTAAATGTTGCATAAAGTCGAAAAAAAAATGAAAATAAATTTAAATGCTGAATATTGGAATAATAGATATATTGAAAAAACTCATCGCTGGGATATTGGCTATCCAGCTCCAGCAATTACAAATTATTTTGATAAAATAGAAGATAAGGAAGTTCGCATACTAATTCCAGGTTGCGGTAGTGCCTATGAAGGAGAGTACCTGTTTAATAAGGGATTTAAGAACATCACATTACTCGATTTAGCTGAAGAAACAAAAAATAGTTTTTTAAACCGTGTTCCAAACTTTGAGAACTTTCATATAGGGGGATTTTTTGAATATAAAGGCAAGTTTGATTATATCATTGAGCAAACATTTTTTTGTGCACTGAACCCAAACTTAAGAAATGAATATGTGTTAAAAATGAAGGAGTTACTGAAGGAAAAAGGAAAGCTCGTAGGTTTAATGTTCCATGATGAACTCTATAAGGAACACCCACCTTTTGGAGGGTTTAAAGAAGATTATTTAAAACTATTTAGGCCTCATTTTTCTTCAATAAATATGGAGATTACACAAGATTCAATAAAAGAAAGATTAGGAAGGGAGTTGTTTATAGAGATAGGGCATTAGTTTTCCTATCTCATTAACATAAAGCTACCTTGCTTTTCGATTTCTGAATCATCATTATCGATTGCTTTAAGAGTGTAGTAGTACGTTCCGTTAGGATGTTTTTTTCCTGAAATACTTCTACCATCCCACCCTCCAACTGGAGCATCCCATTGGTAAATGATTTGCCCCCATCTGTTGTAGATGAAGCATTCAAAAGTTTTAATCTTTTCACCTCTGAATGAGAATATATCATTGATGCCATCTCCATTAGGTGTAAATACATTAGGAAAGATAATGTCTCTAGCTCCAATTTGTACATAAACAGTATCATAGGCTATACATCCTTCATTGTCTGTAAGCTTGATATAGGCTGTATAATTTCCTCTTAATGTGTAATTGTGTGTAAAGGCACTGTCTGTTGAATAATTATTATCTCCTAATGTCCATTCTACAGTTCCTGGATCTCCTACCCAAGAAAAATTAACAGGTAATACAGGTTCTCCTATAATCGTATCAACTGGTGAGTTTGATGATAAAATAGAAACATTAGCCGTTAAATCTTCTGAGATAAAAACACTATCAATAGCTGTACAACCATTATAATTATTGGTTACAGTAAGATAATAGTAGCCTCCTAACCCAATTGTAGGAGTAGTTGTGGTTGCATTATTTATAATCTGTCCATCAACTGTAGTCCACATATAACTATAATTCCCAGAAGATGATAAATTACCGTTTAACACTATTTCTGGAATCAAACAAGTAACGATAGAGTCGACCCCTGCTGAACTTGTAGGAACAATAGTGTCAATCCCAATGGTAACAGAATCAATCGAAGAACAATTATTTATCGTGTTTAAAACAGTTATAAAATAGGTTCCAATAGCATCTACAGATGGTGTTTGTGATGTTCCTCCTGAAACAATGTTTCCATCAGAAGTAGCCCATGAATACGTGTATTGATTTCCAGTAGAAGAGTTTTCTCCCATAAGGTTAATCATAGGGTAACTACATGTTAGAAGTGTATCAATTCCAGCATTGGCGTTTGGAGCTAAAGTATCTATTCCAACATTAACTGAGTCAATAGCTGTACATCCATTATTATTATCAGTGACCAAAAGGTAATATCTTCCAACAGCAGTAACATTTGGAGCTATTGTAGTACTTCCTGTATTAATTGCCCCATTTACAGTTGACCAAAGGTAACCATAATTGCTTCCAGAAGAAGAGGCTGTTCCATCCAAGTTAACATTTGGAATACAGGTAATAACGGTGTCTAATCCAGCATTACTAACAGGGGCAATAGAATCTATTGTAATAATAAGACTGTCAGAAGTTACACAATTTGTTACAGTATTTGTTGTTGTGATAACATAGGTTCCAGTTAAATCAACTGTAGGTGTTAGAGTTGTTCCTCCAGATAAAATGTTTCCATTACTTGTACTCCATTGATGACTATAATTGGCTCCATTATCTGAGGAAGAACCATCTAATATAATTGAGGTTCTAGAACAGTTTAATAAGGAGTCTAGGCCAGCATTACTAACAGGAAGCTCATTAACTGTATAAGAAATTGATTGTGCATTTGTACAGTTTTGGTCAGAAGTAACTGTTAATTGCACTGTATAAGTTCCATCATTAGCATAAGTATGTGTTGGGTTTTGTGAGCTGGAATTATTCCCGTCTCCAAAGTCCCACTGCCATCCAGTTATACTTCCTGTACCAATAGTACTGTTGTCAATCATACTTGTTTGTTCATTTAAACAAACAGCAACAGCTGATGGTGAAGCTTGAGGTACTTCATGTATCGTTAAGTTCATAGTGTCTGTATTTGTACAACCTGCTGCATCGGTAATTTCAACAATATATTGCCCACTTGTACTTGGAGCTATAGCGTTTGTTGTTTCTCCAGAGCTCCATGAGTAGCTTAATGGGGCAACAGCAGTTGGAGTAGCACTAATTGGAACTGTTCCATTGGTACATATGGTGATATCTTGTCCAGCTGAAACATTTGGGTCAAATACTGTAATTGTCTTAGTAATTGAATCAATACAACCTCCTAAATCCTCAGTATATAATTCGATATTATAGTTCCCCGCTGCTGTATAACTGTATGAAAATTCAGTACTGTCATTAAACACAGTACCGTCACCCATTTCCCATCTAATAGTGTTGTACGGGTTACTAACGCTATTATCATAACAAAAAACATCTAAATCAACTTCATTTTGAGCAATTGAGTTTCCAATACAAATAGAGTCATTAATAATCGAGAAATCACTTACAGATCTATATGAAAAATTAGAGTAATTTACGCTTCCCTGTGATAGGTTATAGAAACCAAATTTTCCAGGCTCAAAACATCCGCTAACATCGGCTACAGTATCGTTTTCTATTTTAACAACAATTCTAGAAGAAGTATATAAGCATGTAAAGTTGTAGGTAACTCCATGTACCCAACCAGGGTAGGTAGAGCTATTTTGTAAAAGGTTAAAAACACCTGGGGCAGTGGCTGTATGTGCCCAGAAGTTTGTATTGGTTGAATTACCGTTAACATCATATAACATTGTACGTGCAGGTGAATTCTGGTTAATATTTTTCTTCCAATCGAATAAAATGAAATCGTAATTTGATCCAGTCCCTGATGGTTCTTTATACCCAACAACGAAACCTATAAAATCATCATCACCTGCTCCTGCAGAAACACCAAAGCGACCTGTGATTTCTACATTAATTAAATCTTGAGGATTTACAAAGAAGGTAGGTGCTCCATTTATAGATTGTGAAACGGATGTACCTCCACTAGAAACAGCCCAGTTTCCAGCAGAAGAAGGTCCACGTTTTGACCAAGTATTTAAATTGACATTTGTTACACATTGAGCTTTAAACAATATTGTAACAAAGATTAAAAGGAAAGTAATGATCCAATTTTTCATAGGTGCGGGTGAATAAGTGTTAGAGTTGCTTATAGAAGTCAACTTTTATTGTAGACGTAATTTTTTGTTAAAGTGTTGCTTTTATTAATCTTTTTGTAAATCAATACGCTCAACTTTTTCAATGCCCTCTAGTTCTTTTAGATGTTGAATTAAATCATAAAGGTGTTGTTTGTCATCAACATAAAGCATAATTTTTCCTTCAAAAATTCCATCGTTAGAGTCAAAACTTATTGATTTCATATTGACATTCTTTTCTTTAGAAATAAAGCCAGTAATTTCATTGACAAGGCCAACATTATCTAAACCAGAGAACTTTACACCTGTTAAGAATTCTGTTGCTTCTTCTTTTTTCCATGAAGCATTAATAATTCTATAGGCATAGTTGGCTCTTAATTGTTTAGCATTAGGGCAATTGCTTCGGTGTATTTTTATACCATCATTAATGGTTATGAAACCAAAAACATCATCTCCCATAATAGGATTACAACATGGGGCTAACTTATAATCTAATTTAGTATTACTATCTCCAATAACAAGCTCTTCTTTTTTACTTGTTACTTTTTTATAAAGGTTTTCAAAAGACTCTTTTATGGTTTGTCTAACAGAACCATATTTTAGAGCTCCACCTTTCTGAATTAGAGGTTTTATCTTAGCCAAATCCAATTTGCCTTTTGCAATTTGGAAATACATCTCAGTATGTTCAGATAATTCATAGAGTTTTAAAAGCTCCCCTAAATTGGCCTCGTTAAATTCAACTTTTAAATTATTAAATTTACGTTGAAGGATTTCTTTACCGTCAGCAGCAATTAATTTTTTCTCTTCTTTTAATGAAGATTTAATCTTAGATTTAGCTTTGGATGTTACAACATAATTGAGCCAATCTTTCTTCGGTTTTTGTTTAGCTGATGTAAGTATTTCAATTTGATCCCCACTTTTAAGTTTGTAACTTAAAGGGACTAATTTGTGGTTAACTTTTGCTCCAATACATTTAGCTCCAACTTCAGAGTGAATTTCAAATGCAAAGTCCAAAGCAGTAGCATTACTAGGTAAGTTTTTCAGTTCCCCATTTGGTGTAAAAACAAAGATTTCGTCAGAGAAAAGGTTGAGTTTAAAGTCATCGATGAAATCTAGTGCGTCACTATCTTTACTTTCGATTAGTTCTCTTATTTGGGAAATCCATTGATCAAATCCACTTTTCTGATCTTTCTTCTCTTTATATTTCCAATGAGCAGCTAATCCTTTTTCTGCAATTTCATCCATTCTAACAGTTCTAATTTGAACTTCTACCCATTTACCAGTTGGACTCATTACAGTGGTATGCAAAGATTCATAACCGTTTTGTTTAGGATGAGAAACCCAATCTCTAAGACGATCTGGGTTAGGACGATAAAAATCAGTAACTAAGGAATAAGTTTTCCAGCATTCAGATTTTTCTAATTCTGGTTCAGCATCAATGATAATTCGGATGGCGAAAACATCATATATTTCTTCAAAAGCTACATTTTTATTATGGATTTTATTCCAAATTGAATGAATTGATTTAGTACGACCTTTAATTGAGTATTTAATCCCGTGCTTATCTAAGGCTTCTATAATAGGGACAGAAAATTGTCTAATGAAACGTTCTCTAACCTCTTTAGATTTTTCAAGCTTTTCTTCTATTTCTTTATACTCCTCTGTATATGTGTACTTCAGTGCTAAATCTTCTAATGCAGATTTAATTCCATACAATCCTAAACGATGTGCTAAAGGAGCATATAAGTAGGATGTTTCTGATGCGATTTTTAGCTGTTTATCCTTACGCATAGAACCTAAAGTTCTCATGTTATGCAATCGGTCGGCAAGCTTTACTAAAATAACACGAATATCTTCAGGAATGGTTAATAACATTTTTCTGAAGTTTTCAGCCTGAGCAGACTTTGATAAATCAAAAATCCCATACATTTTGGTTAAACCATCAATGATTTTTCGTGATTTTAACCCAAATAAAGCTTCGATGTCATCAAGGGTAATGTCTGTATCTTCAACTGTATCATGGAGTAGTGCACATGCTATTGATGTAGCTCCAAGTCCAATTTCTTCAGCACAAATTTTTGCAACAGCAATAGGGTGGAAAATATAGGGTTCTCCTGATTTTCTCCGCATTTCTTTGTGAGCATCTACAGCTACATCAAATGCTTTTCTTATAAATTTTACGTCATCTTCATCTAATTGAACCTTTACAGAATTTATTAAATCCTGATAAGCATTTTCTATATCAATTTTTTCCTTTTCGTAATCTATCTCCATCGCAAAAGTCTATAATTTAACCTAAATATAGTAATTCTAATTCAAGAATTATCATTTATCCATTGAAGGGCTTCAATAAAGTGATCTTTTTCTGCTTTAGGGTGTGTTAAAATATTAATATGGTCATAGTTAACCAAATTGTTGTTTGATTGACTTAACAAAACAAACTTTGAAGGTTGGTTTACTCCTGCCTCTGATATGAGTAAACGTACATCTTTTTGGTTTCCAAGGGTATGGTCTTTTATTCCTGTGTAATACAAAATAGGAGGGAGGTCTATTTGATTTAAATTGGCTTTGTAATCAAAGGCATCATATTTGTCTTTCCATGATCGGCTATAAACCCAACGATTCATCTCTCGATAAAAAGCTAAGGGCTCATCATCAGATCCAGCTTTCATTTTGGTAAAAGGAACATAGCCTTTTAAGTTTCCCCATATATTTCCAACAACATTCCACATCAAATCTATATAAAATATTCGTCGAAATGTAATAACAGACACCCTCCTCTTACTTCCAAAGAAAACAGCTGATTTTACTTTGGTTTTAGGGAATCTAGCTAAAAAAGAAAGTAATAAAACACCTCCCCATGAGTGGCCAACAAAATGAAAAGAATCTTTACCAGTAAGTGTTGTCATTTTTTTCAAGCATAAAGGAATATCTTGAAGAATTTGGTCTGTCTGAGTTTGTTTATTTTGTTTGGAAACTTTTGGAAAACTTTCTCCTTTCCCTCTCATATCTAGAGCAAAGACATCATATCCATTTTTGGCTAAGAATGGAGCAAACCCTTTTTTAGATTTACTATGAAAAATTTTACTGTTTTCCATAGCACCATGTAGCATGAATACAGGAGAATTCTTTCCTTTTTGAGTATAAAACCGATGTAAACAAATGGTATCGTTATCAGTTATTTCTAAAAAATATTTTTCGTGTTGAAGCTCCATAAAAAAGAAAGCTCTATAAATTTATTTATAGAGCTTGAATTAGATTGATAGGTTTATTTATTTAGCAGGAAGAACTTTTGTGTTAACCTCACCAAAGCCAATTCTAACCTGATCGTTTTTTGCATAACCTTTCATGATAACAGTATCATTATCCTGAATGAATTTTCGTTGCGATCCATCTTTCATTTCAACACTTTTACTTCCTTTCCATGAAATTTCTAGCATAGATCCGTATTCATGTTCTTCAGGTCCTGATATAGTTCCTGATGCCATCATATCTCCACAGTTGATGTTACAACCATTAATGGTATGGTGGGCTAACTGTTGATTCATATTCCAGTACATATATTTATAATTACTGTCAGATACTACAGTTGCTTCAGAATTTTCTGGTTGTATAGCCATTTCCAAGTTGATAGCAATATGCTTATCTCCTTCATACTCTAAATATGGTAAAACTTTTGGGTCTTGAAGAGGCCCTGGAACTCTAAAAGGTTCTAAAGCGTCTAAAGTAACAATCCAAGGGCTTACTGATGAAGCAAAGTTTTTTCCTAAAAATGGTCCAAGTGGGACATACTCCCAACCTTGAATATCTCTGGCGCTCCAATCATTAAATAAGCACATTCCGAATATATACTCATCAGCTTCACCTGTAGTAATATGGTCTCCAAGAGGTTTCCCCTGATAGGTAACAAAGGCCATTTCTAGTTCAAAGTCAAGCAAGTTAGATGTCCCAAATACAGGAGGCTCTTCTGGGTTCGGTCTTTTTTGACCCTTTGGTCTATGAATGGGTTCTCCAGAGACAATAATAGAAGAAGATCGCCCGTGATAACCAACAGGAATATGTTTCCAATTAGGCATTAGCGCATTTTTAGGGTCTCTAAATAAACACCCCACATTGTAAGCATGTTGTTCACTAGAGTAGAAATCTGTATAGTCACCAATGTACACAGGTAAGTGCATTTTAGCATCTGCCATGTCAACAATGATTTGCTTTGCTTCTTCTGGATTGTTTTGTAGCTCTGAATTTTCGATGTTTAATAATTCAGAAATCCTATTTCTTAATGTTCTAGTTGCTTGTTTTCCTCTTAACATCATTGGATTAAGAACAGCTGCATCAAAGTCTGCGAGTTCAAAAGGAGTATCCTCTAGATATCCCAATTCAAAAAGGTTTTTAAGGTCTACTATTTTAGAGCCTATTGCAACTCCAACTCTAGGAGTGTCGCCATCTAAAGAAAAAATACCGAAGGGTAAATTTTGGATTGGAAAATCACTGTTTTCTGGAACTTGTACCCAAGATTTTAAAGTAGGGTCGTTTGCTTTTATATTCATCTTGTTTTATAATATAATATTGTGAATTTGTCTTATTCCCAGGTAAATAAAGGTCTTTTAGACATAAAGTTTTTAACTTCTTTTTTGATTCTTTTTAGTTCATTTTCATCTTCATGATTCATAATCACGCTATCTACGAAGTCTACAATTTTAATCATGTCAGCTTCCTTCATTCCTCTCGAGGTAACAGCAGGTGTTCCTAATCGAATACCTGAAGTTACAAATGGAGATTGAGTATCAAATGGAACCATATTTTTATTGACTGTGATATGGGCTTTCACAAGTGCATTTTCAGCTTCTTTTCCTGTGATATTTTTTGAGCGCAAGTCAATTAACATTGAATGATTTTCTGTTCCACCTGAAATAACTTGGTAACCTCTCTTCACAAGTTCATCTGCCATTACTTTAGCGTTGGTAATAACTTGTTTTCCATAAGTTACAAACTCTGGTGATAAAGCCTCTCCAAATGCTACTGCTTTTGCAGCAATAACATGTTCTAGCGGACCTCCTTGTATCCCAGGAAAAACAGCGGAGTCAAGTAAAGACGATAGTTTTCTAACAGTCCCCTTAGCTGTGGTAATCCCCCAAGGATTTTCCATATCTTTACCAACCATAATTACTCCTCCACGAGGACCTCTTAAAGTTTTATGCGTTGTAGTCGTTACAATATGACAATGTGGCAAAGGATTGTTAAGCAATTTAGCAGCAATTAACCCTGCTGGATGTGAAATATCTCCAAACAATACAGCTCCAACTTTGTCTGCTATTTCTCGTAATCTTTTGTAGTCCCAATCTCTTGAGTATGCAGAAGCACCACAAATAATCATTTTAGGTTGTTCTTCAATAGCTTTGGCTTCTACTTTATCATAGTTAATTAAACCCGTTTCTTTTTCTACACCATAGAAAACAGGTGAATATAGTTTTCCTGAAAAGTTAACAGGAGAGCCATGAGTAAGGTGACCACCATGTGAAAGATCAAAGCCTAAAACTTTATCTCCTGGATTAAGGCAAGCTAAATAAACCGCTGCATTGGCTTGTGAACCAGAGTGAGGTTGAACATTAACCCATTCAGCTCCAAATAATTTTTTTAATCTTTCAATAGCTAAAAGCTCTATTTGGTCTACAACTTCGCAACCCCCGTAATATCTTTTGTTGGGTAACCCTTCTGCATATTTATTGGTTAGAATAGAACCAGCAGCTTTCATAACGTTGTTACTGACATAATTTTCTGAAGCGATTAATTCTATACCTTCAGTTTGGCGAATTCTTTCTTGTTCGATTAAGTCAAATACTTGATTATCTTGATTCATACGTGCAGTATTTATAATTGTGTGTTTTAGTATTAAAGTGTATTGTTTTGTTTAAAACAACAACCGTAACAAAAATAATCAAAAGTGTGGAATAGATATGGAAAAGTAAAGCTATTTTTTATTCATGTTAAATAGCTTAAAGCTTACAAGAAAAAATAGAGAAGGGAGAGATGACTGTAAAAAATGGGAGATCTCCATCGCAATTAAGTATGCTTTATTTTGAAAGGAATAACTTGAGCTTAAATATGAACTCATATATATAAGGAAAGCACCAAAGAAGAGCAGAATATAAAGTATAAAGAAATAGTATGCAACTGTTCTAGTTTGATAAAAAAAACCATTAATAGCAGCTCCTACAATACCAAACGTTAAGCTGAATGCAGCTGTGAAGAACCACTTTAAATTATTTAATTCTTTAATTGATAGGTCTGCAATATAGGTTTCCATTAAAGAGTCAGTATAATTTTCTATTGAAGAAACCCCATCGGTTGATAAATGTTGTAAGTAGTATATCTGAAAACCAATGTTTTTAAAGATATAATCACGAACAAAATCTAAATAAAAAACAAGGCATAATCCAAGTCCTACTATACTATATTTTAAAACGCGATTCAACCTTTTATTTTTTAGAAAATTTGTTTACCCATAAATACCATAATCCAAAAACAATAGAATAAACGACAACTTGGAATGTTATGTTGTGGTTGAAATCCAAGATGCTTGGATTCTCAGCAGAAATAATAGTTAGTATTGCTATTCTTATTGCATTGGCTATATGCAAAATAAAAATACCAAGAGGTATGTACCATAATTTATGTATCCATTTACCCTGAAAAGCGATAATGAAAATAGAGAATAGGCCAAAGACTTTAAGTCCATTACAAGGCTCTCCAATCCATACTCCGTGGTTGATGTAATTCCCCTCAACAGAGGTGATTACAAAATCTGTAGATGTGTCAACTATTGGTGTATATCCAAAAATCTTAGTAAAAAAAGTAGAATGGTTAGCTAAACTGATAGAAATAGATCTTTGGATATTGCCATCAAACAGACTATAGATATTTTCATAAAAACTAAACCACAAGACAACTAGGATGGAAAATATGAGAATGAATTTCAAAAAAGGATTTTTTAGCATAATGGCTTGGTTCAATTCAAACTAAAAAAGTTGAACTTAATGCTCAACTTTTTATCTTTTATGACTCTTCTTTTATGTTTTGATATGCTTTTTTTGCTCCATAGGCAGCTCCTATAGCTAATAGAAAACTAATTCCTCCATCAATTGGAACACATGGAGGAGGCCAACAAGGAGGTCCACCACCGGCAGGTCCACCAGGAGGTCCACCACCAGCAGGTTGTCCATATGCTATAGAAACTAACATAATGAACAATGATAGTAAAAGTATGTACTTGAAATGTTTCATATACTAAGAACAAATATATATATAAATTTTTTATTGAGAAATATAAGTTGTTAAGAATTCGTTATTCTTCAGTAGAATAATTGATAAAAAGTAGTAACCTTTAGATGGGTTGTTTTATATTTGTCAGGGTTGAACCATAAAAAAGTGTGAAGAGTAGTCAACAATGAGTAATAATCAACAACAAGAAACATTAATATCCCTCAAAGATTTGAGGTGGATACTTAAGATCATTATAAAGAACTGGTATTTATTTATACTTTTTCCATTGTTTTTTGGTGTGATAGGTAAGTTTATGAGCTATAAATCTGTAAAAGATTATAGTGCTCAGGTTCAAATCTTATTAAAGTCAAATGATGTTTATGATTACCAAAACTCTATTAATAACAATATTGGAATTTATAATGTTTATGGTGATATCTTAAATCAAACTAGAATTTTAAAGTCTTATGACTTAGTTGAGCAGTCTTTATCTAAATTAAATTTTGATGTCTCTTATTTTATTGTAGGTAGAATTAGAACGAATGAGATGTTTAATAACTGTCCATTCACCGTAAATATTACGCTATTGAATACGGGACTATTCGAGCGCAGATTTGATTTTTATTATATAGATAATGAAAGTTATAAAATTGAGAGTGAAGTGGGAGGAGAGAGAAAAGTGTATCAACATAAATTTAATGAAGAAGCGATTACCGATGAGTATATATTAACAGCATATAATAAATCGTTGATTACATCTAAAAATAAGGAGCTAAGATCGCAAACAAAATACCAGTTTATACCTCATACAAAACAATATTGGGTAAGTCGTATAATTAGCAATATGGAAATCAAAAACATTGATTATACCTCCATATTAACAATTTCATTGAAAGATCCTGTTGCTATCCGTGCTAAGATGTTTCTAGACACATTGAGTTCTGTATATATTCAGTATACATTGGAAAATCAATTGTTTATTAATGATAATACTCAAAATTATATACAAAAACAGTTAGATAATGTTATTGAAGTTTTAGATTCCGTAAGTAGTGAATTGGAATTGATGAGAGATGAAAAAGGGATTTTAGATCTAAGTAGGGAGTCAAAAGTATATTTTGATCAGTTGATTAACTATGAAACTCAAAGAAGGCAATTGGATTTGGATATCCATTCATTAGATAATTTGAAGGATTATGTCATTAATGCTAATGAGGATAAGTTAATGCCTCCTTCATTTTATTTGTTGGAGAGTGATCCGTATTTAAAGATAGCCTTAACAAAATTATATGAGGCTCAAACTAAAAAAATAGATTTGTCTTACACTGTAAAAGGCAATCACCAAGAATTAGAAAGATTGCAAGAAAATATTATATCTCAAAAGAAGGATATTCTAATCTATGTTTCTAATACAAGGAATGCTATTGAAGAAAAGATTACTGATTTAGATAAAGAAATTCAATATTTTGAAACATTGGTTAAACGTATTCCTAAGACAAAGAGAGATATTTTATCAGTAAATAGGAAGTTGGAAGTAAATGAAAAATTATATGTCTTTTTATTAGAGAAAAGAGCAAATACTTTTATTGCAAAGTCTGGAATTGTTCCACAAACCAAAGTAATTGAGAAAGCTAGAGTTTTAGGTGCTATAGGATCGAGTGCGCAAAATGTAATTTTAATGTATGCTTTTATTGGTTTCTGTCTAGCAGGAATTCTAACATTTATAAGAGGGCTCTTCTTTAGTCGATATGAGAATATTAGTGAATTATCTGAGAATACTATAATTCCGATTTTAGGAAGTTTGCCTTTAGTAAAAGATATTACAGTTGATATACCTGCTAAAGCAAATATTACCGAGGCACTAAGAGGGATAAGAACTTCTTTAAGTTATTTAAATCAGAAAGAGAAATCTAATTTATTGTTAATTACATCAATACATCCAGGAGAAGGAAAAACTTTTACTTCCTCTAGATTAGCAATGATATACGCTCGCTCAGGGAAAAAGGTGCTGTTAATTGACTTTGATATGCATAAACCTAAAATTCATAAGTACCTAGAGTTACAGAACCAAAAGGGAGCGTCAACAATATTAAGTGGTAATGGTAGTGTAGAAGAAGCCATTCAACCATTTAAGGAAAATATGGACATTATATCAAGTGGACCAGTGCCTCCAAATGCTTCGGAGTTAATTTTATCTCCAATTATGGAAGATTTGTTAGCATATGGTAGAGAGCATTATGATTATGTCTTTATAGATACACCTCCAATTGGATTGGTGAGTGATGGTATTGTTTTATTGAAAAAAGTCGATACATCTGTGTTTGTTATGAATACTCAGAAAGCAAATAAAAAAGGGGTTGACTTCTTAGAGGATATCATTAATCAGGTTGATGGGAAGCATATCGGGCTTGTACTGAATGGAGTAAAACAAGGTAAATGGAAAACTTATTACGGTAAATATGGTTACGGTTATGGCTACGGTTATGGTTATGGCTATGGTTATGGCTATGATGAGAAGTAATTAAAAAGCTATCATAATAAGTAGAGGATAAAAAGCTACATTTTTTTTAAGACAGTTCCATTATCATTTATTTCAGATAATTCGTAACAAACAAAATAAAGACCATTAAAAATATTATTACATTTATAAAAAAAATACAATGAAAAAAATACTTTTATTATTAGTAACTTGTTTAGGAATAGCAATTGTTGCTTTAGCTCAAGAAAAATCGGTACAATCAGGAAGCATTCTTTTTCATGCAGTAGACAAAAAAGATGTTAAGGCAAATACGAAAACATTTAAAAGTAGTCTAAACTTAGAAGCAAAGACCATCTCTTTTGAGGTGCCTATTGAAAGTTTTGTGTTTAAAAATGGATTAATGCAAAAGCATTTTATTAATGAAAATAATATGAGTACAGGTATATTTCCTCAAGCAAAATTTGTAGGGACTATTACTTCAAATACTGATATTACTAAAGAGGGACGTCATATTGTTAAAGTAGAAGGAGAAATGACTATAAAGGGCATTACAATTCCTTTTACGACCAACGGTTTAATTTCTAATAGAGGACAACAAACAGTTGTAAATGCAACGTTTTTATTAGATGGAACAAAATTTGGATTGGACAATGAAAAAATTAAAGGTTTTTCAGATAAAATAGAAGTAGCATTGAATGCTAATTATTAAACGGAAATTCCCATTATACAAACATCGTCGATTTGTTCCAATTCCCCTTTCCAGTTTTCAAAAGTTTCATCTAGAAACTCGTTTTGTTTTTCAATAGGAAGTTTTGAGGCCTTAATTAATGTACTTTTCAATTGAGGGGTTTTGAACTTTTTAAGTTTATCTCCTCCAAATTGATCAATATATCCATCGGTAACAATATAAATGAAATCACCTTTGTGAATTTCAATTTTATTGTTGTTAAAAGGAATTTGATTTTTAATGTATTGCCCTATTGGTTGTTTGTCTGGTTTAAACTCTAATATTTCGTTTTTACCTCTTACGATATATAGTCTAATGTTAGCCCCTGCATAATTTAATATATTGTCTTCAACAGAGCATAGGGCGATATCCATTCCATCTTTTACATTGTTTTGATTCGTTTCTAAGCTAGAAATTACCAAATCTCTTGTTTTATTTAAAATTTGAGAAGGTAGAATGGTGTTAAATTCATTGAGAGCTCTATTTAAAGCATTGGTGCATATTACACTCATCATAGCTCCTGGGACACCGTGACCAGTGCAATCACCTACAGCAAAATAAATGGTGTTGTTTTTTTCTTCTATCCAATAAAAATCACCAGCAACAATATCTTTAGGCTTATATAATACAAAAGAATTAGGTAAAAGCGTTTTCATTTTATTTGAAGAAGGTAGAATCGCATTCTGAATACGTTTACTATAGTTAATGCTATCTGTTATTTCTTTATGAGCATCTTCAATAATTTCAACTTGACGTTCAATTCTTTTATTCTTATTAATGACTTCTTGTCGCTCTTTTAGAATGTCTTCTTTGTACTTATTGTTGGTTAATTTTACCTGAAAAACAAGGTAAAAACCTCCTAAAAAGACCCCCAAAACATTAAAAATAATCATGACAATCTGTTGGGGAGAGTTCATAGTGACTATAGGAGGAATGATAGTTTGCACATAGATGCTAATAAAAAAAGAAATAATGCTTAATGCAAATATTAGAAAAGATAAAGGTTGGTTTTTTATGGCAGCTAATTGGATTAATGCGATCAAAATAAGGTAAAGCTCTAGTTGACTTTCAGGGATGACAATTGAAACAGACGTCATATGATAAATAGCAGCTGTGGCTATAATAGGTGTAGCCTTCGTTAATTTAGTTTTTTGTGGGAAAAATAGGAATGTGAAAGCAATTAAGGAAAGGCAAGTCAATTGAAGTGCCATCCAATAAGCTCCTATCCAGAGTAGAATAGGGATATATGAACTTGCTAAAATACCAGCAATTAAAATAAGCCTATTAGTCAGTTGAAGAGATCTTATCTCAGAACTGCCCATGTTTTGCTTAACACTTAAGTTTGATATTTTACCCCACAAAGACATTTGTTATCATTAAGTGTAGAGTTTACTTTAGTTTTTCGTTGTTTATATGCCTAGTACCATCACGTTGTGTTTTTTTATTGATGTTTTTAGTCAACGCTTTTTCAAGGTCAATTCCTGTTTGATTAGCAAGGCAGATTAAAACAAAAAGAACATCAGCCATTTCGTCTGCAAGGTTTTTATTTTTGTCTGATTCCTTTTCAGACTGTTCACCATATCTTCTAGCAATAATTCTAGCAACCTCTCCAACTTCTTCAGTTAGCATAGCCATATTGGTTAGTTCATTAAAATACCGAACACCATATTCTTTAATCCACTTGTCAACAAGTGTTTGAGCTTCGTTAATAGTCATTTTAGTTCTTTTGAATAGATAAGGTCCCCTTTTGTCCTTGGTGAGTTAAAATTAAAAAGTACTGTCCTCTTGGGTATTCAGAAATGTCTATTTTTTCTTGATAGTTTCCTGATAAAATAATTTTCCCATTACAATCAATGATTTTCATTTCAGCATTTTTTTGAGAGGTTGAAATATTGATAATAGTATTTGAAGGGTTGGGGTAAACATTTAAATCAAAGTTATTCTTATGTTCAATAAGGTTTGAGGTATTGGCATCAATATATTTAACATTAGAAATAGTATTTCCTTGAAGTGTAACAGAAAAAACTGGAACACCAATACCATTTGCAAACCATTCGTAAGTGGTTTGAACTGGTCTATTAAAAGCTATTCCAGGAGTAGAAAAAGGTTGCTCAACTTTTAAAGTGTCTCTTTGGTAAAGTGTTGTTTTGACTCTTAAGCTTTGATTATAAGTTTGATAAGGAGTGATTATGCTTCCCCAACCATCAACAACAACTTTTCTTTGGATGTGTTGTCCATAAGTTCCTAGAGAAGGAACATCAAGTAAATAATATGCAGAAGTTGAATCAGAAGCCCCATAACTAAGAGGCAAAGGGTATAACTGATCAATGGTGTCATATTTTATAGAAGCTGGAATACCATTGATATTTGCACCAAAACCAACCATTTCTAGTGAAGCGTTATTTTTTTTATGAAAGTTAAAAACCTCAGAAATGGTAACCTGATTAAAGGCATTTATTTCAATTCCTTCAATTGCATAATCAGCTTTATGATTAGGGTAAATAAAACCGTTATTAAAATAAAATTGATAGGCAAAAGGAGTAGCTGTAACAGAAACATATGTAGCTGTATCATTGCTAACATTGACAAGGCTTGAATAATCCCAATTAATATTTGTTCCTGTCAATGAAACATCGACACCATTTGTGTTAGCATTACTGTATACATATTGATCTCCACTACTAGGAAAGTTGTTGATGCCAATTGTTGTTTGTCCATAGCTCAATAAAGCGATGGTAGATAAAAAGAATAGAATGTATTTCATAGTGTTGAATTCAATTGGGTTAAAAATAAGAAAAACAGCTGATTAAATGGCATTTGTTGATAAAAAAACGGATTCGAATAGGAGAAAAACACTAAATTTGTAATTAACGTTAAATTAAAATAAAATTAATATGAAAAATATTTACCTTTCAATTGGAGCTTTATTAGCTTCATCAATGATGTTTGGTCAAGGAAATATTTCTTTAGCATCACATCAAAAACTTAGCTCTGCTGAGAAAGTAAAAACTACCACTCCTACATACGAAAAAGCGGTAGTAATTTGGAGCAATGATTTCTCTGATCCAAATGATTGGGCTATGGTTAATACAAGTAGTCCAACTCAAGATTGGGAAATAACAACCAATGCTAATGCAGTACCAGTACCAGCGTTAGCACCAGCTAACTTCGGAACTGTAGCTAATGGATATGCGATAATTGATTCTGATGGAGCTGGACAAGGAGCTTCTCAAAATGCAGATTTAACAGCTAAAGATACATTAGACTTAACAGCTGTAGCTTCAGTAGGATTGAGATTTCAACATACTTACAGAACGTTTGAAGATAGAAGAACTGTAAGGGTTTCTAATGATGCAGGAGCTACATGGACAGAGTTTGTGATTACAGAGGGATTAAACTCTGAGGCAAATGTTAATACTGCAAATCCAGATGTTTTGACACTTAATATTACATCTGTAGCAGCAAATCAAGATTCAGTAATGATTCAATTTCACTATGAAGGAAACTTCAGTTGGTATTGGGCAATTGATGATGTTGAGGTTATTGAATTAGATGATCATGATCTTAAGTCAGTAGATATTTACGGGGCTGATATAAGTGCTGATTTTGAATATTCGAGACTACCAATTTCTCAAACTAGACCAATGAGTTTTGGAATGATGATTAAAAATGTTGGAGGAACTACGCAAACAGGAGTAGGATTTAACTATGATATAAATGATGGTAGTTCAAGTGTAGAAACTGGTAGTATTGGAGATACTTCTATTGCTTCTACAGTTACAGATACTTTATTTGGAGCATCAACATATACACCATCTTCATTGGGGACTTATACTTATACATTAACTGCAACTGCAGATAGTACTGATGCTAATATGGCTGATAATACAATGTCAAGAGCGTTAGAAGTAACCAACTATATTTGGGGGTTAGATTATGGTACAGCTGTTTCACAAATTAACCAAGCTGGAGCAGTAGGTATTGATTCTACGGATGTATTTAAAATTGGAAATCAATTCCTTTCACAAGCTGTTGATACAGTATGGAGTGTTGATGTTGAGCTAGGAGCATCAACGATGAGTGTAGGAAATGAGTTTTTTGTAGAAGTAAGAGTTTTTGATGGATCAGGATGGGTGATTGAGTCAACTTCTTTAACTCATGTCGTAACAGCTAGTGAACCAGGAACTGTTGTGAATATTGATTTAACAGATGAGGTTCCTTTACAAGCAGGAACTCAATTTATCATATTAGCAGGTCACTATGGTGGAGCATTTAATGAAAGAGTTTCATTTGCTAGATCAGGTTTAGTAGCAGAAAGTACTGTATTATTCGCTGACCCTTCTGATGATGGATTAACAAGATTTGGAGGAAAACAAACTGCAATGAGAATTAGAGCAAACTTAGATAGAACGTCTAATAATGTTGGGATTGAAGAAAATGCAGCACAAGTTAAATTAGGTCAAAATATACCTAACCCTGCAAATGAAAATACTCGTATAGCTTATACTTTAGAAGCAAACTCTGATGTTACTTTAAAAATTACAGATGTGAATGGTAAAGTAATTTCTACTGTTTTCGAAGCTAACCAAGTAAAAGGAGAGCATGTATTTAATGTAAATACTAATGAGATGGCTCAAGGTGTTTATCAATACACAATAACTACGAATACAGGAACAGCAACCAAGTCAATGGTGGTTGTAAAATAATTGAAATAGATAATAATTATTATAAAGCCTTGAGAATTTTCTCAAGGCTTTTTTTTGTATTTTTACACAATATAACCGTATGTACATTAGTTATACATATAATTTAATTGGAGAAAAATGAAAAATTGGATAATTCTACTTATAGCATTGTTATTCTGGGGAGGAACTGTTGATGCTCAAGACACAACAAAAAATGAATTAATCCAGTTTAGTGGAGTAGTGGTATCAGGGGATAGCCTTGAACCTGTGCCATATTGTACAGTGTTGGATAAGTCCTCTAAAAGAGGAACAATATCAGATTATTTTGGTTATTTTTCTTTTGTCGCACACAAAGGAGATTCAATTCGTTTTTCATCGGTTGGTTTTAAAACCTCATATTATGTTATACCAGATACATTAAAAGATAATAGGTATTCTTTAATACATGTGCTAACAACTGACACAATTATGTTACCTGTAGCAGTAGTTTACCCATGGCCATCTAAGGAGCAATTTGCAGAAGCTTTTGTTAATGTTGAAGTTCCCAATGATGACTATAAAAGAGCGGTACATAATCTTGCTCAAGCTGAGTTAAAAGAAATGGCAGATGGAATTCCAATGAACGGAAGCATGAATTACAATTATCAAATGCAGCAAGTTCAAAATAAATTATACTATGCGGGGCAATTACCTCCTAACAACCTCCTGAATCCTATAGCTTGGTCTAAGTTTATTCAATCATGGAAAAATGGAGACTTTAAAAGGCAATAAGAGTTCTAATGGTTAAACGTATTCTTTTCTTTTTTCTCTTTTTAACAGGAGTTGGTATTTTTGGTCAGAATACTGCTCGTATAGTAGGTGTTATTAAAAATGAGATTGAGCAACCTGTAAAAGATGCTAATATTAGTATTCAAGGTACTAAAAGTGGTACCGTATCTAATCAAAGAGGAGAGTTTGAATTGGTTGTTCCAGCAAATAAGAAAGTTGTAATTAAGATTTCTAGTGTTGCGTATACCCCCAAGAAAGTTGTATTTACATTACCTCAAAATACAACCAAAAAAGTGGATATCAAATTAGATTATATTTCTATTGGTGTTGTGAATGTTGAAGGGAAGCGGCCAAAAATAGGAACGCTTGAAAGATGGGAAAATCCAATTAAACCAAGTGAAATAGCCGCACCGTCTGAAAACCTTGAAAATGTATTACAGTTTTCACAGTTTGGAGTATCCCAAAATAATGAATTGTCAGCGGGTTATAATGTTAGAGGTGGAAATTTCGATGAGAATCTAATATATGTCAATGGAATTGAAGTTTACAGGCCTTTTTTAGCAAGGTCAGGACAGCAAGAAGGGTTGAGTTTTGTAAACCCATACCTTGTGGATAATATCCTCTTTTCAGCTGGCGGATTTAACGCTAATTATGGCGATAAGTTATCATCTGTTTTGGATATCACTTATAAAGAACCAACAGAATTTAAAGGTTCATTTACAGCAAGTTTGCTTGGTGCAGCTGCTCATATAGAAGATACAATTAACGTAAGGTCAAATTTTATAACAGGAATTCGATACAGAACAAACTCATATTTATTAGGGGCTTTAGATACTAAAGGAGATTATAGGCCTACCTTTATTGATTATCAAGGAATGTATAATTATAGTCTTAATGAAAAGACAAAATTAACATTGTTTGGAACCTATTCAAAAAACAAATATTTGGTCGTGCCACAAAATAGAGAGACAAGTTTTGGATCTATTAACCAGGCTCTTAGGTTTACGGTATTTTATGAAGGGCAGGAAGTCACAGAGTTTGAAACATACATGGGGGCACTTAAATTAAATCAAGAATTAACTGATAAATTTCAATTGAACTATATTACATCTTATTACCGTTCTAAAGCATTTGAAAATTTTGATTTATTGGGAGAATATAAGCTTGATGAGCTAGAAAGAGATTTAGGGAGTGATGAATATGGTGAAGTAGCTTTTAATCGTGGGGTCGGAGCTTTTTTGGAGCATGCTAGGAATACGCTAGATGCCTCAGTCTTTAACGCTTCTGTACAGGGAAAATATTTTGGAGATAAATATAAGTGGAGTTTTGGAACGAAGTTTCAACAAGAACTTATCAGTGATCAGTTAAGTGAGTGGACCTATATTGATTCAGCTCGTTTTAACCTCCCTCATCCAGCTGATTCAGTCGGTTATACGTTGCCTTCTGCTCAAGATTATCAGTATCTAGAATTAAGTTATTTATTGAAAAGCCAAACAGAATTGAACTCAAATAGGCTAACAGGCTTTATTCAAACAGAAAGAGATTTTAGTTTCGATTCAACTCAAATTATTATTCAAGACTCAGTAATCACAAATGATACCTCTTACTATTTAGATACAACATTTTATTCGAGTCAATATTTAAATGCCAATTTTGGGGTAAGGGCTAACTATTGGACATATAACAACCAAACTGTAGTTTCACCTCGTTTTAACTTAACATACAAGCCTGCATGGTTCTTTATTAAAGATAATGATGTGTATAGAAGAAATGTGTCTTTTAGATTTGCGACAGGATTCTATTATCAACCACCGTTTTACAGAGAAATGAGGTATTTGTCTGGGGAGTTAAACCCTGCAATTAGGGCTCAAAAGTCAATTCATTTTGTATTAGGAACTGACTATACTTTTTTTATAAAAAACCGACCATTTAAATTTGGTGCAGAAGCGTATTATAAATTGATGTCTGATATTATTCCCTATGAAATAGATAATGTTAGAATTCGATACTACGGAGAAAATAATGCTAAAGCATATGCTCAAGGATTGGATTTCAAAGTCAATGGAGAGTTTATTAAAGGTATAGAGTCATATGCAACATTGTCATATTTAAAAACGGAGGAAGATATTCTTGATGATTATTATTATAATTATTTTAATGCAAGTGGAGAGCAGATAATATTTGGTTACACAGCAGATGATGTAGCAGTAGATAGCACTAAGATTGAGCCAGGATACATTCCTAGACCTACTGACCAACGTATTAGTTTTTCAATGTTTTTTCAAGATAAAATGCCAAAAGAATGGGATACAGAAAAAATAAAATGGAGCACATTTAAGGTCAATTTAACAGTAGCTGTTGGTTCTAGATTGCCTTATGGACCTCCTGGAGCAGACCGATACCCTGATACATTAAGAACTCCTTTGTATCGAAGAGTAGATATTGGTTTTAGTAAAGACTTAATAGGAGAGCATACAAATAGAGCTAAGTTTAGTAAAAAATCGTTTTTGAAGAAAGTAGATAAAATGTGGATTTCATTGGAAGTATTTAATTTATTAGATATTGCTAACACAATAAATTATACTTGGATAACAGATGTTACAGGAAGGCAGTATTCAATTCCTTCCTTCCTTACTTCTAGAAGGCTGAATTTAAAACTTGTTGCAAAATTTTAAAATTAGTTGTCAGTAATTTTTACTTATAACAACTTATAAAATAAAAATGACTTTGGTATTTATTTTGCATTACTATACTAAAGTACTAATTTAACCTGTAAATAAATTTTACAAAATTGCACAAACACTATGAAAAAAGTTATAACATTAAGCTTGATAAGTGGTTTTTTACTATTTAGTTTAGGAACTAAAGCTAACGAAAATCAATCAGTTAAAGATAAACTACAAGAAGAGATTTCAATAGATGAGGCTGTAACATTTGACCATGCTCTATGGAATGAGTTACTGAAAAAGCATGTTTCAAGTACAGGTAAAGTCAATTATAAAGGGTTTAAGGCCGATAAAATTAAATTGAATAAATATCTAGCAGCCTTGCAAGCAAAAATGCCTACAAGTAGTTGGGATAGGAATGAAAAGTTGGCCTATTGGATCAATGTATATAATGCGTACACGATTAAGTTAATAGTAGATAATTATCCATTGAGTAGTATTATGAAAATTGAAAAAGCATGGGATAAAAAATTTATCAAGCTAGGAGGGAAGTTCTATAGCTTAGGTGATGTTGAAAATAATATTTTACGAAAAATGGGAGAGTCAAGAATTCACTTTGCTATTAATTGTGCTTCTGTTTCTTGTCCAAAATTATTGAATGAAGCTTATACTGCAGAAAAACTTGCTTCCCAATTAAGGCTTGTAACAAAACAGTTTTTTGCTGACAGAACTAAAAACCAAATAGGAGAGAATTCAGTTAAGATTTCTAAAATATTTGAATGGTATGCAAAAGATTTTTCAAATGGAGATATCATAGCATATATTAATAAATATAGTGGTAAGAAAGTTTCTAGTTCGGCTAAAATCAGTTATTTAGAGTACAACTGGAATTTGAATGAATAAAGAGAGTAAACAATTAGTGTTTGTATATAATGCTAACTCAAACTGGTTTAACAAAGTCGTTGATTTTTCTCACAAAATCATTAGTCCTAACTCATACCAATGTGAATTATGCTCTTTGACACATGGAGCCTTTGGTCCAAAAGAAGAATGGTTAAAGTTTATAGAAACATTGGATTATGAAGTTAAATTCAGTTATAAGAACGAATTAGATATCAAACAAAGGAGGCAAGGGCCTCCTTTTATTTTGGTTGGAATAAAAGGAAGTTTTAAAGAGCTAATTTCAAAGGAAGAATTAATTGAAATAGATACCACTATTGATTTAATTCAAATTATCAAAGAGCGACTAGTATAAATACTTATTAAAAAATAGGTTTTTCAACGTATTGTTTTAAAAATTAAACGATATAAAACCGCTTTACGGTTTTTTTTTAACCCTGTTTGTCTAAAAGTGTTTTTTTGAATGTAAATACCTTGTATATTTGTATCGGGGTAGTCAAATAAAAAGTTGCTTTTAGCAACTGATTTTTTCGGGGGATACTTATGTATCCCCTTTTTTATTTTCCTTTTTTAGTTATCAACGAGTTATATTCAATAAGTTCTCAAACCTAGGGCAGGTATATAGATGAACTTACTTTATCTTTATACAGTTAATCACTGTATAATATGAAATTAGATATTTTAGCTTTTGGTGCTCACCCTGACGATGTAGAGTTAGCTGCTTCAGGTACAATTTTAAAACATATTTCTAAAGGATATAAAGTTGGAATTGTTGATTTAACATTAGGAGAATTAGGAACAAAGGGTACGGCTGTTACTAGAATGAAGGAAGCTCATGCAGCAGCGAAAATATTGAAGCTAGAGGTTAGAGAGAATTTACAGTTGGCTGATGGATTTTTTGAAATTAATGAAGCTAGTTTACTAAAGGTAATTCATCAAATTAGAAAATATCAACCTGAAATAGTATTGTGCAATGCAGTTTCAGATAGACATCCAGATCATGGTAGAGGGGGCGATTTAGTTTCACGAGCTTGTTTTTTATCTGGATTAGTCAAAGTGGGAACTCAAAAAAATGATGGTTCATTGCAGGAACCATGGAGGCCTAAAGTTGTTTATAGGTATGTTCAAGATAATTGGATAACTCCTGATTTTGTGGTTGGAATAGATGAGTTTTATGAGACGAAGATGGAAGCAATAATGGCCTATAAGACACAGTTTTATAATCCAGAAGACAAAGGGCCTGTTACTCCCATATCTTCTCCTGAGTTTTTAGAGTATCTAAAAGGAAGGGCTGCTAATTTTGGTAGAATAATAGGAGCTAGATTTGGAGAAGGGTTTACAGTAGAAAGAGGTCTCGGGGTTGAAAACTTATTTGATTTAAAATAAATGAGATGGACTTTATATATCGTTTTTCTATTGTTTTTAGTCGGTTGTCAGTTAAAAGATGATCGAAGGAAAGAGCAAGAAAAAACAGTTTTTAGATATAATGAATCAGCAGGTATAACGACATTAGACCCAGCTTATGTAAGGAGGTTTGAAGATTTTTTAGCAATAGAACAGTTATTCAATGGCTTGGTTAGTTTAGATGAAAATTTAAAGATAAAACCTTCAATTGCTAAAAGTTGGACCGTTTCAGAAGATGGTTTGATGTATACATTTATTTTAAGAGATGATGTATATTTTAATAGAAGTGATCTGTTTGGTAGTGAAGAGACAAGAAGAGTAACAGCAAGTGATGTTGTTTATTCCTTTTTAAGAATTATTGATCCGACGACTGCATCTCCAGGTAAATATATTTTCCAAAATTTAAATAACTCTAGTCCAAACTTTAAAGCAATAGAAGCATTGAATGAAGAGACTGTAGCTATTCATTTAGAAACACCTCAACCTTCGTTAATTTATCAGTTATCCTTACCATACTGTACTATCGTTCCTTATGAAGTAGTAGAGCATTTTGGTCAAGACTTTGGATTACATCCTATAGGAACTGGTCCATTTTGCCTTAAGAAATGGAAAAAAGACGTTAAGCTTGTAATGGGTAAAAACCCTAATTATTTTGAAAAAGATGAAAGTGGTGTACGTTTGCCTTATTTAGATGCGGTTTCTATTTATTTTATCCAAGATAAACATCAGGAGTTTATAAAATTCAAATCTGGAAATCTAGAAATGATTTCAGGAATGAATGAAGATGATAAAGACCAATTATTAAACGGAGAAGGTGAGTTAAATGAAACATTAAAAGAATCATTTTATTTACAAAAAACAGATTGGTTAAATACAGATTACCTAGGTATACTGATGGATGAAAATACAGAGGATAAATCGAACCCTCTTAAAAATAAATTGATTAGACAAGCTGTAGGTTATGCGATTGATAGAGAAGCTATGGTAAGATATTTAAGAAATAATATTGGTGTTCCTGCTACCAAAGGCTTTGTTCCGCAAGGAATGCCTGATTTTAAATCTTTTGCTATTAAAGGGTTTAATTATGATATAGAAAAAGCAATGCTTTTAATTAAAGAAGCTGGTTATGAAACTCCAGAACAGGTTCCAGCTATAACGCTTTCAGCAACACCTGAATATAAAACGTTGTGCGAGTATTTACAACGAGAGTTAGGTAAAATAGGCTTAACCGTAAAAGTGGATATGAACTCAGTGTCATCTATGAATCAAAGAATAGCCCAGTTTGAGGCTAATTTTTACAGGAAATCATGGATTGCTGATTTTCCAGATGCAATTAATTATTTTCAGCTTTTTTATAGTAAAAATTTTTATCCTGAATTTGGATCTAATTATACACATTTCAAAAATCAAGAATATGATGTGCTGTTTGAGTTAGCTTCAGTTGAAAAAGATAAAAATAACCGAATGGAATTATATAAAAAAATGAATCAAATAGTACATGATGAGTCTCCTATTATTCCATTGTTTTATGCTGAGACATTACGTTTTTTTAAGCAGAATGTAAAAGGTGTTCAGAGTAATTCATTGAACTCATTGTCACTAAAAAAAGTAAAGGTAGAACATCAAAATGATTAGAGCTTAATACCTATTATAGAAACATCATCCATTTGCGTATTATTGCCCTTTTTTATCCAATTCTCAAGTTCAGTTTGTAAGAGCAGCTTTTGTTCACTTAATGGAATTTCAGCGTGTTCTATCAATAAATTTCTAAGTGGCTTATAATAATACTTTTTTCCTTTTCCTCCTCCCCGTTGGTCTGGGAAACCATCAGTGATAAGATAGATATATTCTCCTTTCTTATAGGGAATATAATGTGTTTTTACAGTTTCTAGATAATCATTGTTTCCCAAAAATATTTTACTGCCTTTATATTCAATAAGTTGGTTTTTACTTATGTGGTATAGCGGGAAGTGCGCTCCAGAAAATTCTATTATCTGCTCATCAATGACACAAATACCAAGATCCATTCCATCATTAATTCCATTGCTGTTGTGGTTCAGCCTGCTTTTTAATTTAAGGTTTACTGCTCTTAAAATTTCAGCACTTTCAAAGGTTCCATCATGCAAAACTTCTTTAAGAATATTAATGCCTATAATTGTCATAAAAGCTCCTGGTACTCCATGACCAGTACAATCCCCCAGTACTACAACTTTTTTCTTGTTCACTTCATAACACCAATAAAAATCACCGCTTACAATATCCTTGGGTTGATATAAAATGAAATTGTTAGGAAAAATAGAATCAAATGTGGTTTTTGAAGGAAGTATGGCTTTTTGAATCTTTTGACTGTAGTTGATACTGTCTTTAATGGCTAGATGTGTTCTTGAGAGTTCTATCTGCTTTTCTTCAAGTGCTGTTTTTTGTTGTTCGATTAATTGTTTTTGTTTTTGAGTCATATTAAATCTTCTAAATAAAAATAAGAGGAGAAGTATGGTAATTGATAGTCCTCCGTACAGATAGTATTTCTTGATTCGTTCGTTTTTTATATTTTGATTTTGTTGCTCAATGTGAAGTTGTTGAATGGCGTCTTTTTTGATTTGTTCTAAGCTGTCCTTTAGTCGGATATTGGAAAACTCAAATTGCGCTAATTGCCTTCCTATCTCTTGTTGGTTTTCTTTAGAGTTTAATGAATCTTTAGTGGTAATGTATATTTCATGCCATTGCAATGCCTCTTTTGTTTTACCGAGTAGTTTGGTGATTTTATACAGCTTTTTGCTTGTTTTATTTTGCTCTACTAAAAGTTTGTTTTTATAAGCTAAATCATAGGCTATTTGGTAGTGTTTTTTTGCCTTAGGAAGTGATTTTTTTCTTTTATAATAATCACCTAATCCAATGTTAGGATGAACTTGGTGAAAATCGTTGTTGAGCCGCTGAAATCCAGTGATACTCTCTGAAAAATAACTAATGATTAAGTTTTCTATAGATGGAAACTTTTTATGCGGAAACTCTAATTGATTTAGTTGTTGAAATATTGGAATTTTATCTATGGGGTAACCTTTTTTTAAAAGCGCAGAATAGGATGTCGCCATGTTATTGAGAGCAACATAATAGCTCAGGTTTTTATCATTATGATTAATGGAGGTATAGGTGTATTTTAGACCATCAATATAATTATCTAAATCTATATAAGCAGCACCTATATTGAGATTTACCACTTGTTTAAATGAGTGCTGGTATGAGGTGCCAAAGTTGATTAAAACCGATTTTAAAATTTCGATACCTTCTTCAAATTTTTCAGCTCTAATATTGGTTGTTCCAATTTGTAATAAAGAGAGCATAATGCGATTGGAATCTCCTTGTATTCTTGCTAATTCTAATGCTTTGTTGTGGCATTCAAGTGCCTTGGAGTAGTTTCCTGTAGTTCTGTAATAACTACTAAGCATTCCTAAGTTAGAACTTTTCATTAAGTAATTATCCAAAGAATCTGCATATTGGTAGCCTAGCTCTGCATAATATTTGCATGAATCAAGTTGAGAAATATTATGATGAATAGCAGCGATGTTGTTGCATAAAATAGCATGGATTTCATTAGGAGACTCTTTACTAATGTGTTTGAAACCTTTGTAATAATAAGTAAGAGCAGAATCGTAATTTTGATGTGTAGAAAAGATATCGTAATACAATCCCAAAAAATTGTAAGAAAAACCGAAGTAAAATGGGGATTGAGATGATTCAGCTATTGTAATGGCTTCATCAAAAATATTTTTTAAAGAATCAACTTTTTCTCTTGCTAAGTAGTTGTTTACTAGGGATCTGTATGCTGAAATTCGTACAGAGTCACTAAGTTGAAAATCTCTTGCAATAATATATAGGGAGTCAATGTTTTGTCCTTTAATCGAAAAAACAAACGAAAAAACAAACGAAAAGGTAATGATAAAGTGGAGTAGACATCTCATAAGTCATCAGTTCATGACTTAAAGTAAGTAAAATTATTACTGAGTAAAGCTGCAATAATGAAATCTTTAGTATGGTATTGAACTCACATTTTAATAGCTGTTTTTAAAATTTGATCCCAATAATAGAAACATCATCCATCTGCCCTTTATTCCCTTCTTTAATCCAATTTTCAAACTCTGTTTGTAAAAGCATTTTCTGTTGATCCAATGAAGTTGCTACATTCTTTATTAGTAAATCTCTAAGTGGTTTATAATAATATTTTTTCCCTTTTTCACCTCCACGTTGATCAGGAAAGCCATCAGTAACTAGGTAAATATGATCGCCTTTTTTATAGGGAATGTAGTGAGTTTTTATTGGGCCTGTTTCATTTTCATTTCCCAAAAAGATATTACTCCCTTTATATTCTATTAATTGATTATCGCTTATATGATATAAAGGGAAATGAGCGCCTGAAAATTCAATCATCTGTTCATCAATGACACAGACACCAAGATCCATTCCATCATTAATACTATCATTATTTTGATTGAGTCTGTTTTTCAACTTATGATTTACGGCTTTTAGAATTTCAGCACTTTCAAAGACATTGTCATGTAAAATTTCTTTAAGTATGTTTATACCAATAATCGTCATAAATGCTCCGGGAACACCATGACCAGTGCAATCTCCTAATACAATTACTTTTTTATTGTTGGCTTCATAACACCAGTAAAAATCACCACTTACAATATCTTTAGGTTTGAAGAGGACAAAATTGTTAGGGAAAATAGATGTGATTTCAGCTTTAGAGGGAAAAATAGCTTTTTGAATTTTTCGACTATAATTGATACTGTCTTTAATTGCTAAATGTGTTTTTGACAATTCAATTTGCTTTTCTTCCATTGCGGCTTTTTGCAGTTCTATTAAACGTTTCTGTTTCTGAGTAATGTTAAACCTTCTAAACAAAAATAAGAGTAGGAATAAAGTAATTACTAAACCTCCGTATAAATAGTATTTCTTGAGACGCTCGTTTTTAATGTTTTGATTTTGCTGCTCAATTTGAAGTTGTTGTATAGCATCTTTTTTAATTTGTTCTAAACTATCTTTTAAACGGATGTTTGAAAATTCAAATTGAGCTAATTGTCGTCCTATTTCTTGTTGGTTTTCTTTAGAATTTAAAGAATCTTTAGTGGTAACATATATTTCATGCCATTGCAATGCTTCTTTAGTTTTGTTGAGAGATTTGCTTAGTTCATAAAGCTCTAAACTCATTTCATTCTGCTCTGTTAAGAGATCGTTTCTTTCAGCAATATTGTACGCTTGTTGGTAATAGTTAAGTGCTTGAGATGGATTGTTTTTGTTTTTGTGATAAGTCGCTAAACCACTCAAGGGGTAAACTTGATAACGGTCATTATTAAGTTGTTCGAATCCATTGATGCTCTCAATGCAATAATCTACCGCAATTTCTTCAATCGTTTTTTGTGGATTATTTGCTACTTCAAGTTGATTTAATTGCTGAAATCGAGGTATTTCTGCATCTGGATACCCTTCTTCGATTAATTTAAGATAGGATTCTGCAATATTACTGAGCGTAATGTAATAGCTAATATCTTTTTTATCAGGGTTAACTGCCTTAAAAGTATATTTTAATCCTTCAATGTAGTTTTCTTGCTCAATATAAGCTACCCCAATGTTCGTGTTTATAATTTGTAAGTAAGGACCAAGACGTGAAGAATCAAAGTCGGTCAATATACCTTTAAGAATTTTTGCTCCTTCCTCAAGTTTATTGGCTTCTATATTAGTTGATCCCATTTGAAATAAAGAGAGAATTAAACGTGTTGTGTCTCCTTGATTTCTTGCGAGTTCTATTGTTTTGTTATCACATTCAAGAGCTTTAGAATAGTTACCTGTAATTCTGTAATAATCACTTAATCGCTGTAAGGTCATATTTTTTAATTGGTAATCGTCAATAGTGTCTGCATAAAGATATCCGATCTCAGCAAAGTGTTTTAGTGAGTCAAGTTGTGATATCCTTTGGTAAATCAGAGCAAGATTGTTATATAGTACAGCATGTATTCTTTGTGCTGGCTCATTTTTGATATGGTTAATAGCGGTTTGATAGCATATAAGTGAGGAGTCGTAGTTACGTTGAGTAGAAAAATCATAATAGAGTCCCAAAAAATTGTAGCATAATGCATAATGTACTGGGTCTTTAGATTTTCTTGCTACCACAAGAGATTCATTGAAAATAGCCTTTAGAGAATCTGTTTTACCATTTACTAGATAGTTGTTCACAATTGCTCTATAGGCATCCATTCTCACGGAATCACTCTGCTTATCATCTCTTGCAGAAGTATATGAGGTACTAATATCCTGTCCTTTGATAGAAAGGAGAAAAGAAAGTGCTAGTAGAGTGGGGAACAAAAATTTCATAAGTCACTAAAATAATGACTTAAAGTAAGTAAAAATTATGAATTAGATTACTATAAATTGATGCAATTTATGTGGAGTATTTATTAATTAGAACTTAATACCTACAATTGAAACATCATCCATTTGTTTTTGCTGACTATTTTGTAACCAGCTTTCAAATTCTGACAATAAATTTTCTCGTTGTTCATTTAGTGGTAGTTGTGCATTCTTTTGAAGTAATGTTCTTAAGGGTTTATAGTAGTATTTTTTTCCTCTTTCTCCACCTCTTTGATCTGGGAAACCATCAGTAACTAGATAGACAAGGTCACCTTTTTGATAAGGTATGTAATGCGTCTTTACAGGTCCAATTTCATCGTCATTCCCCAAAAAGATATTACTTCCTTTATATTCAACAAGTTGGTTTTCGCTTACATGGTATAACGGGAAGTGAGCACCTGAAAACTCAATCATCTGATCATCAATAACACAAACTCCAAGATCCATCCCATCATTAATACTATCATTATTCTGATTGAGCCTGCTTTTCAATTTATGGTTAACAGCCTTTAATATATCAGCGCTTTCAAAGATACCATCATGCAGAATTTCTTTTAGTATATTTATTCCAATAATGGTCATAAAAGCTCCAGGAACCCCATGTCCAGTACAGTCTCCTAGTACAATGACTTTTTTATTATTGGCTTCATAGCACCAGTAAAAATCACCACTTACAATATCCTTAGGTTTAAAGAGAACAAAGTTGTTAGGGAAAATAGAAGTCATCTCAGTTCTCGAAGGAAAAATAGCTTTTTGAATTTTTCGACTGTAATTGATACTGTCTTTGATTGCTAAATGCGTTTTTGACAATTCGATTTGCTTCTCTTCCATTGCTGCTTTTTGCAGCTCTATTAAGCGTTTTTGTTTCTGAGTGACGTTAAACCTTCTAAACAAAAATAAAAGTAGGAATAAGGTGAGTGCTAAACCGCCATATAAATAATATTTCTTGAGACGTTCGTTTTTAATGTTTTGATTTTGCTGTTCAATTTGAAGTTGTTGTATAGCATCTTTTTTAATTTGTTCTAAACTATCTTTTAAACGAATGTTTGTAAATTCAAATTGAGCGAGTTGTCTTCCTACTTCCTGTTGACTTTCTGTTGAGTTTAAGGTATCAGATATCTCCACAAATTTTTCATGCCAAATTAAGGATTGGCTAGGGTTGTTCAGTTTTTTATATTGTTCATAGATTCGTTTTGATATATTTTTTTTCTCATACATTAAGTTCTTTTCCTCTGCTATTTCCCATGCCTCTTCAAACGATTGGATTGATTTCTTATAGTTCTGGGTGTAATCATAGTATTCCCCAAGATTTTTTAGAGGAAATACTTTGTAGTTGGCAGCATTGACTTCATCAAAGTCTTCAAAGCTTTTAGTGAAATGATCTGAAATAATATTGAGAATTATAGCTTCATTTTTTTGCTCATTGTTTTCTAAATTAGCATTTTGTAATAGCGGTATTTCAGAGGGAGGAACTCCTGATTTTAAAAGCTTTAAAAATGTTTCTCCAATATTACCATGAGCAAGTCCTCTTCTTAAATTACTATTTGAATTTAAAACTTTATATGAATGCTCTAAAGACATTTCTTGGTTTCCTAACTCTGAGTATGCAGCACCCATATTTAGGTTAATTAAATCCATCTTTGAGGCTAATGTTGTAGAATCATAGCTTTCTAATAACCCACTGTATAAAACTATTAATTCATCATATTTGTCATTATCAGCTAATACTTTTCCAATATCTAATTTTGCAGAAATTATCCTCGAAGTATCCTGTTGGTCTATAGCTAACTTCAGAGATTTGTTTAAGTTATTTAAAGCATTGTCATAGGCTCCAACTTTAATGTTATAACTAGCGATAGCACTTAATGATATCGATTGAAATTTGATGTTTTCAGCAGCAACTGCAGCATCATAGGTTTTGTTGGCGTAAAATAACGCTGAATCAATATTTCCTAAAATATTATGTGACTGATTCAAGTTATGGTATAAAACGCATTTAATTCTTGCTGGTTTATTGATCCTTTCGGCATGTTTTTGCCCTATATTAAATACACTGATAGCTTTTTTAAACGCTTTATTGGTTTTATAATAGACACCGTTAAGATTGTAGGCAGTGGTAAGATGCTCAGGGTCATTTGTCTTTTTTGCAAACTCAATAGCTTTAATTGATACGGGTAATAATGAGTCAATGCTTTGATTAGCAATGTGAGCTCTAACTAATAATACATAGTTAAACATTTGAGCCGAGTCATTCTCATTGGGGATGTTATAGGTACTGTTAGCTAAAGAATCAATATAGGCAGTTTGACAATAACTTAATAGAGGGAATAATAAAGTTAAGAGCAAAATTTTCTTCATACTTTTTAAGGTGAGTGTAATCTAGAGCCTAAATTTATAATTATTTAATAAGTTACGTATAAAACTATTGTCTTTTAATCCATGTTTTTGTCGATATTCTATCATTTTTACGATTCCTCGATATATCTCTAGTTCAACCTCAAGTCTTATTTTCTCCAAAATCTCATCTGTAACCTCGTCATTATATTGGCTTGTATCAATTGAATTTCCAAAATTGTAATAGATGCGTTTAGGTTTAGGTATAAATGTGCCCCCTAAGCCAGCAACAATGGGTGGAATATTTTCTCCTCCTTTTAAATACTTGTTTGCAATTCCAGAATCTTTTAATAGCTTCCCAACAAAAGAGTTCATAATGTCTTCTTTGTCTAATATTATGTCATAAAGTTCATCTCCTCCTAAACCAGCTATAGGGATAATTGGATAATTGTTTTCTATGGCCATTTTTACAAATCCATATCTTTCTTTCCAAATGAGTTGATATTCTTCTCCTTCATTTTTAAACGCTTCATTAGTACCTCCAGGGAAAACCAAAATATGCTGCTTTTGCTTCATTAGCTTTTTGCAATTCTCTTTAGTTGCAATTACTCCACCAAAGTCAGTCATTAACTTTCTCCAAATAGGAATGTGCCTTTGCATTTTATCGACAAGTGGTCTCAAATAAATATCTTTTTTATGTAACAGTTTAGCCATATATAATGGACCGTCTGTCAACCCAAGTAAAGTATGATTAGAGACATATAATGCAGGCTTGTTATAATCTAAGTTTTCTAATCCAATGTACTCAGGTTTAAAATACCACTTTACTATTCTATGAATTACTTCTCCAGTTTTTTCATTTGGAATTCTATACTTATCTTTGGGCCTAAGGTATTTGGTCATTTGCTGGGAATTTTCTCAAATAAACATACAAAAAAATACTGATATAAATAGTTGTTTTTCAATTACTTTTCTTAATGATGTATTTTCCTCTAACTTATCATGAACCGTTGTTCCGTCCTCCTAGTGAGGCGAAATCCTTAATTTTACAAGTAACTTTAGGGTGTAGTAACAATGAATGTGCTTTTTGTGAAATGTATAAAACCAAAAAGTTTACTGTGAGGAAGTTTGAGGAAATAAAAGAGGAAATAAAGAAAGTCGCCCAACTTCAAATCCCGATACAGAAAGTGTTTTTAGCAGATGGAGATGCTTTTGTTTTGTCTCCTAAACGTTTAATTCAGATATGTAATGAAGTAACTGCTAATTTTCCATCTGTGAGAAGGATTTCAGCCTATGCTTTACCTTCGAATATTAATAAAAAAAGTGTTGAAGAGCTAAGGCAATTAAAGTCAGCTGGGCTTGAACTACTATATGTTGGTATTGAATCTGGGGATAACACTGTTTTGGAAAATGTTTCAAAAGGTGAAACTTACCAATCAACCAAAGAAGCGATGCTCAAGTTGAAGCAGGCAGGAATTAAAGCATCTGTTATGGTTTTAATAGGTCTAGGGGGTAAACATCTGACACAACAACATGCGCTAAACTCAGCAAAAGTCTTGAATGAAACACAACCTGAATTTGCATCAACACTTGTTCTTAGCTTTCCTTATGGAGTTGAAAAATATAACGCAGAATATAAGGGAGAGTTTATCGAATTATCCAAAAGAGAATTACTCAAAGAGCTACAGTTATTTATCGAAAACCTTGAGTTAGAAGATACAGTGTTTAGAAGTGATCATGCATCCAATTATTTAGTGTTAAAAGGGAGATTAGGAAGAGACAAAGAGCAACTCTTAAATCAAATTGACGCAGCGTTGAATAATCAGGGGAATCTTAGGCCTGAATGGATGAGAGGACTTTAAAAATTTTGAAGCCTTTCAATTGATTCCTCAAAGTCATATTGTAAATCTTCATGGATTTTTAGTATTGCTTTTTCAATCAAAATAAGTTGTCTTTTGTAGATGTTATAAAGTGTAGGACTATTTTTTATTGAAGGGCGAATGTTTTGTAATTGTTCACAAAAATGAATCAATAATTCTATTTCTGTTTCTTTTCTCTTAGAGTATTTAATGTGCTTCTTTACATGTCTCAAAATTCTGCGAACACTTTTTTTGATGTAGAAATAGCTATTGGTATTTATGGTTCTAAATTCAGCTTCAACTTCAGCTTTTAATTCTATGATAAACCGATGCTCATTTTCTTTTTCAAAAAGTATATAGCTCAATAATTCTTTATTCTCCTTTTTGAACTTTCCCAGCTCTAAGCAAATGCTCATTAACTCTTCTTTTGGAAGTGTTTTTAGTTCTTTTTTTATTACTGAAATTGACGCAGCATTCATAGTATAAATTCTTTTAGGAGAGCCTGAGTTCTAGTCGCAAATTTAAAATCTAAATCACTTACACCTCCTAAATCTTTTGTCATTATTGAGATGTTAAGTTGTGTATAGGAATTACACCAATCTGGATGGTGATTGAGTTGTACCGCTAAATCACCAACTAGATTGATGGCTTTTAAAGTTTGGTCAAAGTCTTCGAATAAATAAGTTATACATAATTTATTGTTCTGATAGGACCAATCAGGTAGTTGGTCTAACTGCTTTTTAATTTCTGTCTTGGTAAGAAGGTTCATCTCTTTAGCATTTATCAATCAAAGCTAAAAAAAATAACAGAGTTTTAGATATTTCTATTCATTTCTCTCCAGGTACCATCGCCATTTGAAATTAATGTTATTGAACTATTTAACGTAGACGTATAACCTGAAAGTAATTGGATATAAGCTCCATTAACTATGCTCGTTCCTGAATTATTGAATAAAAGTGTAATAACAGTTCCTCTAGGCATTCGATCATTCGATAAATGATTGATTCTAGCAATTGTATTGGTTCCATTTACTTCGAATACATTTCCTGAATTAGGTAATGTTAGAAAAGTACTTGCAGGAGTGTTTACAGCAGTAATGCTATGACTCAATGTCCCATTCAGTATTCCCCCAGCTGATGTAATAGGTGCTGCTTCAATTTTAGGAGGAGCTATTCCAAAATTTAGGGTTGGAGTTGTAATGTATATTTTGGTTGAATCTGTAGCACTAGAGTTATCAATGTAAAACTTTGGGTCGTATGGTATTGCAGCAGTAATTGTACTTGTCATACCAATCAACTGCCATTTATTGTTACCTGGATGATATAGGCTAGTTGCTGTGCCAGAAAGAGCCTTACATATAGTTGTAATAACATCACTTTTATTCGTTTTTATAAACGCTCCAAAATTGACTGTTTCGTATTTGGCATTTGAAAGAACCTTAGGTAAAAAAGTAGGTGATGGTCTCAGATAAGATGTAACACCAGGAGGTACGGTCAACTCAAGGACTTTTTGATTGGTATAAATCTCTTGGGTGGTCTCTTTTACGACAATGGTGGGATTTCCAATTTCCCAATAAGGAATGGTATTATTTGCTGTTCCTTTTAAACTTGAGTTTATAAAAAGATTAGCATTAGGATTGCTATATCCCAATGATTTTCCACTTTTAAATAAAATGGTATTATCTCCATCGTCTATTGTTAGTCCACCTGAGTATGTCCCATTTAGTATAGAGTTTTTTGTGCCTGCTTTAAATTCAACTAAAGGAATGTTACTGAGTTGCTGAGCTCCCTCTATTCTGATGTCGTTCCCTATGACTTCTCCTTTTTTAACTACAAAATGCCCTTTGTTAGAAGTGTATGGTTCCATAATCATAGCGTTAATAACGTTATTGTTACCACCTTCAGCTAAGAAGCAGTAATTGAATCCTCCACCAGATATTGCTCCATGATAGAAAGAGTTAGAGTTAACATATGAAGACTCGTCTTCATCAATGTGTATACCGATTTTTGCATGTCTAATTCTTAAGTCATAAAAAGAACAGTAGCTAATTCCTCCTCCATTTTTAGCCTTTAATTTAAGAGCAAAACTATCTGTAAATCCAAAGATTAAAACGCTTCTAAGGATAATGCTTTCAACATCGCTATTATTAGCTATAATTTTTACTCCTCCAGCAGCTCCTGCATTATCTGTATCATATATAGTTAAGTCTTGTAAACCTGCATTGTGGCCAGTTATTTTTATGGTAAGTTTAGTACCTATGTTCTTTATCACCGTTCCATTAAATGGGGTAGAGGTGGAGGTTGCTCCTTTTCCTTCTCCAATAAGGTTTACACCTCCATATAAATGCAAAGTGCTATCAACAGCATAAGTTTTAGCAGAAAAAAGTACTTCAGATCCAGTTTGTGCAGCACTATCAATAGCTGCTTGTATTGCTGAATAATCATTGGTTGTGCCATTTCCAACAGCTCCAAATTGGGAGACATGTATTGGTGTTTGGGAGTAAAAGTTTAGTGTAAGTAGTACAAAAAAAGCTGCAATAAGGTGTTGTTTCATAATTATATGGGTTTTATTTTTTTAAATTGAATGAAAATGTTGTTCCTAATCCTTCTTTAGAATCAACAGTTACTTTTCCTCCATTACTTTCAACGAGTTTTTTTACGATGGCTAAACCAATTCCATTTCCTTGATTTCCATATTTATCACTAGACGCAGCAGTTTCAAACATCATAAATATTTTGTCTAGATGTTTGGCTAATATTCCTGGCCCATTGTCCTTGACATAAAACCTATATGAATGTGGAGATTCATTAATACCTATTTCGATAGAAGTAATTGCTTTATCATTATATTTTAGCGCGTTTGAGACTAGATTAACTATAATTTGATTGAACACAGTTGGGTTAATTTGAAGTCTTTGAATCTCATTCGTTATAAAAGTTAATTCAAATTTTTCGTGACATTTAAATAGAGCAAAGATGTCTTCCTTTAGCTTGTCAATAGAAATGTCTTTTTTCTTTTTCTGATTGATTGCACTTGTTCTGCTATATGTTAGTAAGCTGTCTATCATATTAGAAAGCTTTTTCGAGGACTGCGAAAGAAGATTTAGCATGTGTTGCCCATCAGCATCTATTTGAGAATGGTAAGATTCGGAAAGTAATTTTGCAACGCTAGTAATCCCTACTAATGGGGACTTTAAATCATGAGCAGCAATTGTTGAAAAATTTTCAAGCTCTTTGTTTTTTTGTTGAAGCGATATTAAAGTTTTAGTAAGTGTAATGTTTTGCCTTCTGAGAATGAGAAGGTTAACGACTTGCTTAGCTAATGCAATAAGTGATTCTTTTTGATGTTTTGTAAGATTTCTAGGTTGGCTGTCAACAACACACAACGTGCCTATAGGTAGGTCATTACTATCTGTTAGTGGTACTCCAGCATAAAAGGTAACATGTGGATCTCCAACTACAAGAGGATTGTCATAAAAACGAACATCTTTTGTGGCGTCTTCAACGATAAAAATAGGAGCTTTTTCATTAATAGCGTGTGAGCAAAATCCAAACTCCCTTGGACTTTCCTCTACTTCTATTCCGAATTTAGATTTAAACCATTGGCGCTCATCATCAATTAAGCTTACTAAAGAAATCGGTGTGTCACAAATTTGAGAAGCTATTTGTGTTAAGCTGTCATAATCAGATTCAGGTAACGTATCTAATATATTTAAAGACTTAAGGTAATCTAGCCTTAATGCTTCATTGGGGTGTTTTTGGGGAATAATCATATTGTTGGGGTATAGGGGTAAAACAAATGTATTCAACGAACTTTTTTTTAAGTTCGGCTAGTATAAATCTAAAGTATTATAATTGAAAAGTCAAGCCAGTGATATTTATTTTTTGACTGAAGCCTTATTTTTAGGTATAAAAAAACACCTTTTGAATTCAAAAGGTGTTTTTTTATAATTTTATGTTACTTGTTTATTTTATACTTCTTCAAAATCAACATCTGTAACTTCTTCGTCTCCTCCATTTGTGTCTCCGCCTGGTTGAGCTTCACCACCTGGTTGTCCTTGAGCTCCTCCATACATGTCTTGACTAGCTGCTTGGAAAATTTGGTTTAATTTATCCATAGCAGGAGTTACTTGCTCAACATTTTTAGAAGCATGGGCCATTCTTAACTCTTTTAAAGCTTCTTCAATTTCTGTTTTCTTATCAGCAGGTAATTTATCTCCGTTTTCTTTTAGTTGTTTTTCAACTTGGAAGATTAAGCTATCAGCTTGGTTTAATGTGTCAATTTCCTCTTTTTTCTTTTTATCAGCATCAGCATTTGCCTCAGCTTCTTGACGCATTTTCTCTATTTCCTCATCGCTTAATCCTGATGAAGCTTCAATTCTAATATCTTGGGCCTTACCAGTTGCTTTATCAGTCGCCTTAACAGTGATAATACCATTTGCATCAATATCAAAAGCTACTTCAATTTGAGGAACACCTCTTTGTGCTGGAGGTAATCCATCTAAATGGAATTTACCAATAGTTCTATTGTCAGCTGCCATTGAACGCTCTCCTTGTAATACATGTATTTCAACAGAAGGTTGGTTGTCTACAGCTGTAGAGAATACTTGAGATTTCTGAGTAGGAATCGTAGTGTTAGCATCTATTAATTTAGTCATAACACCTCCCATAGTTTCAATTCCTAGAGATAAAGGAGTAACATCCAATAATAAGACATCTTTCACTTCTCCAGTTAATACTCCTCCTTGAATTGCAGCTCCCAAAGAAACAACCTCATCTGGGTTAACTCCTTTTGATGGTGCTTTACCAAAGAATTTTTCAACAGCTTCTTGAATAGCTGGAATACGAGTAGAACCACCTACTAAGATAATTTCATCAATTTCATTTGTGTTTAGTCCTGCATTTTGAAGTGCTGACTTACATGGCTCAATAGTTCTTTTGATTAAATCATCAATTAATTGCTCAAATTTAGCTCTAGTTAATGTTCTAACTAAGTGTTTAGGAACACCATTTACAGGCATAATATAAGGCAAGTTAATTTCTGTTGAGGTTGTACTTGATAATTCAATTTTAGCTTTTTCAGCAGCCTCTTTTAGACGTTGTAAGGCCATTGGGTCTTCTCTTAAGTCTAATCCCTCATCTTTTTTAAATTCGTCAGCTAACCAGTTGATGATTTTATCGTCAACATCATCACCTCCTAAATGTGTGTCTCCATCTGTAGATAATACTTCAAATACACCATCTCCTAATTCTAGAATAGATACATCATGTGTTCCTCCACCAAAATCGAATACTACAATTTTTTGGTCAACACCTTTTTTGTCCATTCCGTATGCTAGAGCAGCTGCAGTTGGCTCATTAATAATTCTTTTTACTTGTAATCCTGCAATTTCTCCAGCTTCTTTTGTTGCTTGTCTTTGTGAATCATTAAAGTATGCTGGTACAGTAATTACAGCTTCAGAAACTTCTTGTCCTAAGTAGTCTTCAGCTGTTTTTTTCATCTTTTGAAGTACCATTGCTGATATTTCTTGCGGTGTATATAACCTTCCATCAATATCAACTCTTGGAGTATTGTTGTCTCCTTTAACTACTTTATAAGGAACTCTTCCTATTTCTTCAGAAACTTCAGAGAATGAATTTCCCATAAATCTTTTGATAGAAGAAATCGTCTTTGTTGGGTTTACAATCGCTTGACGTTTTGCTGGATCACCAACTTTACGCTCTCCACCTTCTATAAAAGCTACAATTGAAGGAGTAGTTCTTTTTCCTTCAGCATTTTCAATAACAACTGGCTCGTTTCCTTCCATTACAGAAACACATGAGTTTGTTGTTCCTAAATCGATACCTATTATTTTTCCCATTTTACTATATATTAATTCGTTCGTTATTTTTTTGTTTTCAATTTCTCTTTAGTCAATTCTTATGCCATCTGAAAAAAATAAAAATTATATGTCATTTTTCTCGTTTTCACTGACAAAGCGACAGTTTGCTGTACGATAATTAAGAAATGGACTGAAAAAACGACATAAAAAAAGCTGCTCACTAATGTAAGCAGCTTTAATCTCTCGCCTCAATCCTCTATTTTGGGGGAATTAAAAGGAGTCATTATCCCTCACAATGGTTGTCCCTCCATTTGATACTCCTAAACTTACATTTCTTAAAGCGTTTTCTGTTACAACTAATCGAACATTAGAACTAGAATTGGCTATGACACTAGAACCACGTACAAAAGAATTATCTGAGATCTTCACTAGATTATATGAACCAGTAAAAGTCCCAATAATACTGATATATGGAGATGCTCCATTATCAAAGAATGAATTTCCTGAAATATGAATGTCTGATAAAGCACTCCCAGCCATGTTTATGATGATATGACTATTGCCCCCATTTATAGTATATACATCGTCAAAACTATTTCCTATTATAGAATGTTTTCCACCTTCGTAAAGGTATAGGGCAAAGTCATCACAACTATTTCCTATAAAATTTCCGCTTTTTGAATGGACTTCACTATCATCAATTGTATTCCCAACTAAGTTTCCAACTGAATACAAAGTAGAAGAGTTGTAATCCCCTCCAATTTTTGAGTCTCTAATTTTTGAATTAGCAATAGAAACAACTCTATTTATATCACAGTTATTGATTTCACTGTTTGTGATATAGCCGATAGCTCCAGAGCTACCAACATTACAGTTATTAAAATAGCATCCATTGAAGGTAGCATTAAAACCAAAGTCTGATACATTTGTAAAACTACACCCTATAAAAACTGTTTGTTCTGCAGCATCAATAGTAACATTTTCAAACTTTACACCTTTTATCACACTGATGTCTTGAAAGCTTACCTCTTCAGAGCCAGTTCCCATAAATTTTCCTCCAGAAATTGACATTCCTTCGTAGTTTAATTTATTGTAATTGGATGTTAGGTTGATAGTTCCTTGAATGTTTACAATGTCATCAAGTCCAGTTGATACAGAACTATAATTATTGTTGTCAATTGTAATAATGCCGCTATTTCCTCCTGAAGAAGGTAGCGTAATTGTTCCTCCTCCATTGCTCAGAGTTAAATCGGAACCGCTAATTGATAGAGTTTGAATTTCGTTAACAGGGTCAGCGTCTGCATCATCTGGAGAAGTTAATAAAGTAGGTTGGTTAGTTAAGTCATTGTAATCCCCACTAAAGGTATTTTCAGCTGTTTTAGCATGAAGAGCATAAGGTACAGATAAGAGTTGAGATGTACCCATTAGTTGGTAATTACTTCCCCCATTCGCATCCATTTCAATTTTTACGTAGTGAGAAGTAGCATCCCAATTAATGGTATTCATAG
>JAUHZI010000039.1 GCA_030426105.1 Bacteroidia bacterium
GCTTTACTTTGATCTTCCAACCAAATCTGATCGAGAAGCTATTTTTGCTTATTATTTCTATCGTGTTATCCAAAAAGCTAAAAACATTCACCTTATATATAATGACGGAATAGCAAACGGCATTGACTCTAATGAAGTTAGTCGTTACCTTATTCAAGTAGAAAATGAATTGAGTAGTTTCGAAAATATTACACTTCAGAAGCATCACATTAATTATACTGTTACTTCAAGAAAAAAAGAAAAAGTCATCGAAAAAGATCCTATTACATTGACTAAAGTCGATGCTTTTCTAAAAAATGGGCTTTCCCCTTCTGCTCTTAACAATTATATAGCTTGTCCTCTAGATTTTTATTACGCCTATGTTTTAAGAATCAAAGAGCAAGAAGAGGTTGAAGAATCTATTGAAAATAGTACATTGGGAACAATCACGCATCAAGTACTTGAAAACCTCTATACTGATTTAGGCCCCATTATTAATTCAGAAACAATTGACACCATGCTTCAACTTTTTGAAGCTGAAACGCATAAAATATTTCAAGAGAATTTTCCACAAGGAAATTACAAAAAAGGGAAAAACCTATTGATATTCTCTATGGTCTTAAAAAGTATCAAGCAATTCCTAATCAATGAAAAACAATTTATACAAAAACATGGAGCGATAAAGATCCTTGGTTTGGAAGAAGACTTAAGGCATACAATTTCTATTGATACAGCAGAAGGTCCAAAGGAAGTTTTACTTAAGGGAAATGCCGATAGAATTGACATTGTTAGTGACACAATCCGGGTTATTGATTATAAAACAGGTTTTGTAGACCATAAAAATGTAAGAAAACAATTTGATAGTTTGTTGGAGAATCAAGAAAGTGCCAAAGCCAATCAGCTAATGTTTTACGCTTATTTATACTACAAGAACTTTGGAAAAACCAATTTAATTTCAGGCATTTTTTCATTAAGGAATCTCAATGCTGGTTTATTAGAACTAAAATTAAAGGAAGGAAGAAATGATTTAGACTTCGATGCAGATATATTCACTGCATATGAAAACGATTTAATTGAGAAGATCAAAACAATCTATGATACTTCTACTCCATTTGAGCATAATATTGATGCTAAATACTGTATGATTTGTTAAATAAAAAAGCCCGCATAATAATTTATGCGGGCTTTTATTTTTATTTCTTTTTACTTCTTATTGTCCTAGAGCTTTTAGCTTTTCTTCAACCACTTTGTATTCAGCATCTTTTTCTAGATTGAAATAAATACTTTTTAATACTTTCAATGTATTCACATCTTTAGGTTGTAATTCATGCGCTTTTTCTAAATAAGGAATTGCATCATTTAAATACTCTTTCGCCATAGCTAATGATTTAGCCTCTAATGTCTGATCCTTAATATCAGAAGCCATAGAATTTAACTCAATTGACTCATTGTAATAAAAGATTCCTAAGTTAAAATAAGCATCAGAAAAATCAGATTTTAACTCAATTGCTTTCTTATATCCTTCGATTGCTTTTTTAGAAAACACCCCAGCTTCTTCATGCATTCCCTCTTTACGTTTTTTAGCTGTCAATTCATCGAAAGTAGCTCCAATATTAAAATGGAATACAGGATTATTTGGTTCCTTTTCTATTGCACTTGCTAAACTAGCTTGTGCTTTTTCTGTATCTCCTTTTGATAAGTAGTAATTAAACTCTTCAATTATCAATCCTAAGTTATTTGGATATAATTTTTTCCCTTCTTGAATGTATTTAAAAGCTTCATCAGAAGGTCCTCCATTCTTCTTATTAGTATTCGAGATTAAGCTTTGGTATGAAAGATCAGTTTTATAACCTATTTCAGCACTTTTCTTAAAATACGCAATTGCATCGTCATGATTTTCCAATCTTTCTGCAGCTAAAGCAGCATTGTATATCGCCAATGAATCTTTTTCTCCAATTACATCTAACATTTTTTCAGCAGATACAAAAGCTTGAAACGCTTCTTCATATTTTTCTTGTTGAAACATAGCTACACCACCTTGCAAACTCATTCCTCTCATCATTTGCATTCTCTTCTTTACATCAGGCTTATATAAACCGCGGGAATCAAGTTCCATTACTTTTTTCAAAGAACCAAATGAAGCCTCATCATATGTAGCTTCATTTTTCTCTAATTCAGCATGCATATTTGGATCCATAGCTGAAACCATTAAATAATCCCAATATATTAAACCTCTGTAATAAAACATTTTTGCCTCATCCTTTGGTTTTAACACATTTGATGCAGAATATTTTTCAAAAGCTTTATCAATTTCTGATTTCGCTTCCATTAATTTCTTTTTAGAACTACCATCTTTATCTCCCTGAATCCACATTGGATTTGCTTTTAATGGCTTATATGCTACAGCAGCATTTGTTGTTTCTAATTTCTGTCCGTAATTAAATGTTGTAATTCCTGCAAGTGCAGAAACGATCATAAATCTTTTAAATGTCATTGTACTTTATGTTTTTATAAATCTATTGTATGGTCTCAACTAGCCCTCTCCAATAAAGATGATGCTAATTTAATGAATTTTCCACAAAGCTAGAAACAAAATCTTTGCCAAAACACATTACTAAAGCATTGTTCCCTTCAAAAAGTACTCAAGAAAAGTAATTTATTTTCTCTTTTATACTTCTTTTTTGAACAAGTTCAATAATTTTGTCTTCCAATTATTTTAAAATTACTTTTAACATGAAATATAGTACTATTCTTATTGTTTTCGTCTTATTCTTAAGTACTAATCAGTTCTTTAGTCAAATTGATGAAAACAAATTGGGAGCATGGTATATGTACTTCTTTAATACATCTTTTAAAGAAGATGGTAAATGGGGAATCCAAGGAGATATTCAACATCGTAATTGGAATTATGGAGGAGATTTGGAACAACTATTAGTCCGATCGGGAATAACATACAAACCTAAACAAGCCAATATCAAACTTACATTGGGTTATGGAAATGTGACTACTGGAACCTATGGAGATTCTAAAATTGTAACTACTGAAAGTAGAATTTATCAAGAAGCTTTATTTCCTGTTCAATTTGGCAATCGTGTCTATACTAATCATCGTTTTAGGTATGAACAACGTTTTGTACAGAATCAAGATTTTAGAACACGTTATCGCTATAATATTTTTATAAATATCCCTATTAATCAAGCTAACATGAAACAAAATGCACTTTATGTGGCTTTGTATAACGAAATTTTCATCAACGGTCAGCGCAATATTGGTGATAATCGAACGGTTGAAATTTTTGATCGTAATCGTTTTTACACTGCTTTGGGGTATGTTATAAAAGATAATTTGAAAGTTCAACTAGGACACATGATTCAAACAACAAACAGTTGGGAGAAAAACCAATTACAGTTAAGTTTACATCATAAATTTTAACCCCTAGGTTTTGTTAGTTTGGTAATTACCATACTCAGTATAACTTATTTTCTAAAGGCAAAATGGTTAATCTATATATCCAAATCATCAATATTTTCAAAACCTCCAAAATCATCATCTAAATCCCCTCCAAATTCGTCACCATATTTTTTATAAAAATCATCCACTTCATTGTTTGGCGTACCTCCCATATCCAAATCTGTTAATCCATCTAGTAGATTTGGGATTTCTTTATCGTCTTCATTAGGAGAATCACCTATTTTCATTAGAATAGCGGGCAATTCTTTAGTTGATGGTTCCTCATTTACTTTAATTAGTTCAACATAGAAAATCCACATTTTAAGAAAGTCGTAAACATATAATATCTTTTGATGATCATCAGCTACCATTGTTTCTAATTGAGTATCTGCCATTGACCTACCGAATCCCATATCCATCAGAGCTATCTCCTCTCCCTTTTCCCAATTTTCATCACTCATATAAAAGGATGTCATTTGATCTCCTTTAAAGTCAAATGCTTTTACAATTGTTTGATGAAGCACTTCAAACGAAGCATTTGTTGCAATTTCTATATCTCTAAAAATATCTTCTTCTGTATCTACAACAACTCTAAATGTATAGGTTTTCATCTGCTTATTATTTTCTAAATCGTCTTTTTAGTTTTATTAACTATTCACTGCCTCTAAATTCAATTCCTTTCCTTTTTCCAGCATAAATTCAAATGCTGCCTCATAGGTATTTTCAATTTTTCCATCTAAAATTGCCTCTCGTATTGCCAACTTAATGTCTCCAATAATTTTGTTTGGTTTTAGATTAAAGGTCTTTATTATGACTTCTCCAGAGATTGGAGGTTGCCAATTTCTCAATTTATCTTTTTCCTCTACTTCTTTTAACTTTTCCTCTACTTTTTCAAAATTAGCTCTAAAGCGACGCACTTTCTCCTCATTTTTTGAAGTAATATCAGCTTTACACAGTGTCATTAAATCATCAATGTCTTCTCCAGCTTCAAACAATATCCTTCTCAATGCAGAATCAGAAATTTCCTCTTTAGTTAATGCTATAGGCCTCAAATGCAAGCGAACTAACTTTTGAACGTATTTCATTTTAGCATCCAACGGTAATTTCATGCGTTTAAAAATACCAGGGACCATTCGAGCTCCTTTATCCTCATGTCCATGAAATGTCCATCCTTGTTTGGGCAAATATTTCTTCGTTGGAGGTTTAGCAATATCATGTAAAATAGCTGCCCATCTTAACCATAGATTTTGGGTGTTAGGCAAAATATTATCTAATACACCTAATGTATGATAAAAATTATCTTTATGTCCTTTCCCGTTTACAATATCTACACCTTGCAGTGCTGCCATTTCTGGGAAAATTAAATGTAACAATCCTGTTTTAAACAAAATTTTAAACCCTTTTGAGGGATTATTAGACAGAATCATTTTATTTAACTCATCAGTAATTCTTTCTTGTGAAATAATTTCAATTCTCTGTTTATTGCTAGCAATAGAATCAAAAACCTCAGGTGCTACATTAAAATTTAATTGAGAAGCAAAGCGAACTGCTCGCATCATTCTCAATGGATCATCAGAAAAGGTTATAGAAGGATCTAGTGGCGTTTTTAAAACTCCTTTTTCTAAATCTTTTAACCCATCAAAAGGATCAACTAAAGCTCCATAATTAGTTTTATTTAAACTAATCGCCATAGCATTAATTGTAAAATCGCGTCTTTCCTGATCTTCCTCTAACGTACCATCCTCTACAATTGGCTTTCTTGAGTCCCGATTATAAGATTCCTTTCTAGCACCAACAAATTCCAATTCATAAGAATTGTGTTTTATCATTGCTGTACCAAAGTTTTTAAAAACTGAAAGATTATCAGCATTTAACTTTTTGGCGACTAACTCTGCTAACTCAATCCCACTTCCAGCAATTACAAAGTCAATATCTTTACTGGGCCTTTCTAAATACAAATCACGGACATAACCACCAATTACATAAACAGGTTGATTTAGTTCCTCTGCACAATCAGAAACCACACGAAAGATTTCTCCTGATACCGCCGCTTTTAACTCTTTATTTTCTAATAATTTCAATTTGTCCGTCTATTTGAAGTTTAATTATAGAAGATGACTTTCTATTTTTTGAATTGGATGGCAAATTTACAACATGGTTTACCTTTTTTAAAACATTATCTGAAATATCTTCTCTATTCTTAGGTGAAGGTTCCCCAGATATATTAGCAGATGTTGAAACGATTGGCTTTTTAAACTTTCTAATTAACTGATGTGCAAACCCTTCCTTGATAATTCTTATTGCTACACTCCCATCTTCAGCGACTAATTGTTTGGGTAAATTAACTGCTTCAGGATAAACTATAGTAATGGGTTTATCTACATGATCTAAAACATCCCAAGCAACTTCCGGGATATTTTTTACATATTTATTCAGTTTACGGTCATCATCTAATAGAATAATTAGACTTTTTTCTTTTGATCTTCCTTTAACTTTAAATATTTTTTCAACTGCTTCTTCAGATGTAGCATCACATCCTAACCCCCATATTGTATCAGTTGGATAGACAATAGTTCCTTTATTCTCTAACACTTCGATAGCAATTTCTATTTCTTCTTTCATAAAGTTTTATCAAAATAAAACCCCACTGATAGAATCAGCAGGGTTTAAAAATAGTATATCAGTTGAATTCTATCTGTTTTCTATTTCTACGTAATTTCTTACTGCAGAACCTGTATAGATTTGTCTTGGTCTTCCAATAGGAGACTTATCTTCTAACATTTCTTTCCATTGTGCAATCCAACCTGGTAGACGTCCAATAGCAAACATTACAGTAAACATTTCAGTAGGAATTCCAATCGCTCTATAAATGATTCCTGAATAGAAATCTACGTTTGGATATAATCCTCTTTTTACGAAATACTCATCCTTTAATGCTATTTCTTCGATTTGCTTAGCAATATCTAATACTGGATCATTAATTCCTAAAGCTTTTAATACATCATCAGCTGCTTTCTTGATAATAGTTGCTCTTGGATCAAAGTTTTTGTATACTCTGTGTCCGAATCCCATTAATCTAAATGGATCTTCTTTATCTTTTGCTTTAGCAATCCACTTATCAATATCTCCTCCATCTTTTCTAATTGCCTCTAACATTTCTATTACAGCTTGGTTAGCTCCACCATGTAATGGTCCCCATAATGCAGAGATTCCAGCACCAACAGATGCATAAAGGTTAGCTTGAGAAGAACCAACAACTCTAACTGTAGAAGTTGAACAGTTTTGCTCATGATCAGCATGTAAAATTAATAATGTATTTAAAGCCTTAGCAACGATAGGATCTACTTTGTACTCTTCTGTTGGTAGCTCAAACATCATGTTCAAGAAGTTCTCAACATAGTTGTACTTATTTTTAGGATAAATTACTGGATGTCTTTCAGAGAACTTATGCGACCAAGCTGCGATAGTTGGTAACTTTGCTAAAAGACGTACAATTGATAAATCAACTGCTTCTTTATCTCTATTTGGATCTTGAGATTCAGGATAGAATGTAGATAACGATACAATTAAAGAAGCTGCTACTCCCATTGGATGTGCCCCAGCAGGAAACGCTCTTAGTAACGTTTTCATATCCTCGTGTACCATTGTATGACGAGTAATTTCGTTTTCAAAAGCATCTAATTCAGCTTTTTTAGGCAAGTCTCCATAAATTAATAAATAAGCAACTTCTAAAAACGACGCTTTCTCAGCTAACTGCTCAATTGGATACCCTCTGTATCTTAGGATTCCATCCTCACCGTTCAAGAAAGTAATAGCACTAGTTGTAGATCCTGTATTTTTAAATCCTGGATCAATTGTTACATAACCAGTTTTTCCTCTCAATTTAGAAATATCAATTGCTTTTTCATTTTCTGACCCTACAATAACTGGTAATTCATGAGTTTCCCCATCTAGTGTAATTTTTGCTATTTCGCTCATTTTTATTTTTATTTAATAATTATACTCCTCGAAAAATTCGAGCGTAAACTTACTAAATAAGAATGCATTTTCAAAGCAAAAAAGCGACAATATTTACAGAAGCATTCCTTAATTTAGTAAATAAATGATTCTCATTTGATTAATAGGACTTAAATTGACGCCTCAACTACCTTGAATACACCAGAACATCATTTTTAAAAGTACAGCAAAACCTATAGGTTATTTTCTTTCCCAGCCCAAAATACAGCACCAAAAGTTAGTATTCCTAGAACCACAAAACCAAATATTAATGGAGCAACTGTACCATCAAAACTTAGCCCTATCCAAATACCAAAAGGAACTGACACAAATGTAGACAAAGCACCAACGATTGTTGAACCTATTCCTGCTATATGCCCCAGTGGTTCCATGGCCAAGGAATTTAGATTCCCAAATAGAATTCCTGTATGAAACAGTGTTAAAACAAAGAATAACAATAAAGACCATAATTCAGGAACTCCTCCCTTTAGTAATACCACAGCATAATAGAAAATTGATAAAACTAAGATCATACTTGATGCATATCTTACCATTTTTCGCATGCCATGTCGCTTTACCAATAATTGTCCATTTAAAAAGGAACCTATCCCTACTGCAAAAGCCAATAATGCAAAAATTATGGCATATAAATCTCCCATTTTATAGGTCTCTTGAAACAGTTGTTGAGAGGAATTTAAGTAAGCCAGGAACATTCCTGACATAAATCCTGCGGCCAATGTATATCCAATAGAAACTCGGTTGTTAAACACTTCTTTAGAAACTTTAAATACTCTACTCAATGAAAATGTATGTTTATCTTCTTCTTTTAAAGTCTCTGGCATTCTGAAGGTAAACCAGACTAGTAAAATAATTGCATAAACAATAAAAGATATAAAAATAACTTCCCATGTGGCAAACTTTAATACATATTGTCCTAAAGCTGGAGCAACAATAGGTACAATAATGAATATAGCCATCACTACAGACATTATTCTAGCCATGTCTTCTCCTAGGTACCTATCTCTTACTAGAGCAACACTAATGATTCTAGGACCAGCTAAACCAAAGCCTTGAATAAACCTACCTAACAACATGTAAAACAAAGAATTAGAAAACAAAGAAACTACACACCCCATTAAGAAAAATGTAAACCCAATATATATAGAATTCTTTCTCCCATAGCTATCAGAAATAGGGCCATACACTAATTGACCAAAAGCTATTCCTAAAAAAAGAAAGGAGATTATTAATTGATTATCATTGCTATTAAAAACCCCTAAATCCTGTCCTATCTTAGGAAGTGCAGGCAGCATCATATCAATAGCTAATGCTACTAAAGCCATCATAAGAGCGACTATTACAATAAACTCTCTTTGGCTAGGGAAGTTACTATTTTGCATCATTTGAGCTATTCAATTAAGAGCTTGCAAAGATACTTTAAAAAGAGGAGTTATAGCACTTAAAATGCAAAAATCCCTTGATGCTTTTATCAAAGGATTTTGCTTGAACATCTGTCCGATAAATTGATATTAATTTGCTATTAATTCAAATTCTAAGTTTTTAACTTCTGAAGATGATTTTATTTCTAATGCTTTTGAAAAATTAAGTAATGCATTGACTGTACTACTTTTAGCACTATTATCCTCTTGGATATTGTCAATAAAATCTTGAGTTAATTCGGTTAATAATGTTTGTGTTTTAAAAGTAATTGTTCTTTTCATAGGCAATTTTAAAAGGTATTTATTCCAAGAACTGTAGAATATTTTTTTTATTGTTTAATCCTGAAATAAAAAACAAAAAAAGCAGGAATTATAATTAATTCCTGCTTAAAAATATACGAGTAGTATATGTTATTCTTACTTTTGAACTAAAGTTAAGCTTTCACTTGACTTGTATGTACTTGTACTAACATCTCCATTACCATCTGTATCAGAAGATTTATCTTCATACTCTAACGATAATTGTAATTCTTTAGACTTTGACTCTACTACTTTATAAATAGTCGCATAGTCATGTCCTGAATATGTATTTGAACTAGAAGAAGTAGAACTTGTTGAAGATCCATTTGCTATTACAGTACTAGTTACAGTAGACTTAGCTGACGTAGCATAAAAAGCAACCAATTCATTTTTCTTAAAGTCACCAGTCTTGTTTTTACCTAAGAAAGTCCATGTTCCAGATATTTCATTATTTTGTGTATCAACGTAAGTTACACCACCATCAGCATTTTCAGTCCAAACCATTTCGCTTTTGATAGTGTATGAACCATCTTTATTAATTGTATAATCGTAGCTCTTAACTGCAATCGTTTTATTAGTTGTTGTAGAAGTTCCTCCCCAGTTACTAACGTCTGTTGAAGTACCTGAAGTTCCATCAATAGACATACTTTCTGTACTAGTTGATCCTCCTGAAGACACACTTGAATATTCAGATGTCATTTTTGAAACTGTCCATTCATTAGACATTTTTCCTCTTGAAGTCTTTTTACATGATGAAACTCCACCAGCTATTAAAGCTGCACTAAATCCTAAGATAACTAATCTTTTCATTTTGTTTTTCTTTATTATTTTTTTTGATGTTATAGTCAACTAATAAATCTAGTTTTTATAACAGATTTACTAGTTAAAAAAAAGAGTGTATGCAAATTGCATACACTCTTTTAACTTTTAATTTGTTCTTATTTTTGAACTAAAGTCATTGATTGAGTTCCTTCTTCTTTATCAGTAGAAGTCGTTCCACTTGAAGTATAAGACTCTGAGCTGTTCATATCAGCTTTCAATTGTAACTCTTTTCCTTTAGATTCTACGATTACATAGATCATTGAGTTTTCTCCTTCAGCAAAAGTTTCTTTTGAAGAAGACTCTGAATTAGAAGTTGTTCCAGAAATTGTTGTACTTATTTTTTCAGAAGACTCTTGAGATAATGTATTAAATACTACTCTTTCGTTTTTCTTGAAATCTCCAGATTTGTTTTTGCTCAAGAATGACCAAGTTCCACTAGTTGTAGTTTTAGTAGTTGTAACTGTAGATCCTCCTGTAAACTCTCTAGTCCAAGCCATATCACTAACACTTGACCAAGAACCGTCTTTTTCAATTGTGTAAGAAAACTCTGTAACAGCTCCACTCTGAGTAGACTCAGTAGTTGTTCCACTAACAGTGTAAGTGTTTTTCATTGTTCCAGTTGAACCATCAATTGACATTGAAGTAACAGTTTTGTCTCCATCAGAATCTGTACTTGTTGATTCCATTGAAGCTTTTGAAACAGTCCACTCATTAGCCATCTTTCCTTTTGAAGATTTTGCACATGACGAAACTCCACCAGCTAATAAAGCTGCACTAAATCCTAAGATAAATAATCTTTTCATTTTGTTTTTTTATTATATGTTATTAATTGCCTTCCTTGTTATCAATTTTCGTACCAAAAATGACAACATCTCAGTGTTTAAAAATACGTGGCAAATGTATTCATTTTTTTAAACTAACAAAAAGCAAAACGAAAAAATATAATATTTTAAAGAAAAAATATCACTCCTTATCTGAATCATCAACTTTTAACTTTAACTTCTCAGTCAAAACAATATATTGTAATTCTTTAGATTTTCCAATGCGATACCTATTCTTAGACTTCTTTTCTTGAATCAAACTTTCCATATCTCTACTGGAAAGTTGAATGTTTTTAAATTGAAAGGGTAAAGTAAACTTACATCCATTTTTCCAATCACTACACCCCCAAGCTGTCTTACCTCTTAGCATATGTCCTTTATTACATTTAGGGCAAATAGTTGGCATTTTCTCTATTGGTTGATGCTTAACTTCATGCACCAATAGATTGACCATTTCAAATAGTTCTTGTTTAAAATCTTCGACTTTATATGCTCCTTTTTCTATTTCCCTTAGCTTTCTCTCCCATTGACCAGTTAATTCAGCAGACTTTAACAATTCATTATTAATTAATGATATTAAATGAACTCCAGTTTGTGTAGCAACTATTCGTTTTTTTTCCTTTTTGATATAGTTTCTACGAAGAATGGTCTCAATAATATTTGCTCTAGTTGAAGGTCTTCCGATACCATTTTCTTTCATTAAGTCTCTCAACTCATCATCATCTACTTGTTTCCCAGCGGTTTCCATAGCTCTTAATAATGTTGCCTCAGTATAATAAGCTGGTGGTCTGGTATCTTTTTCCTGTAATTGGGGTTTATGTTCGCCTTTTTCCCCTTGTTCAAAGGTAGGCATCAACTGCTCTTTTTTATCATCATCAGATGATTTTGAATCATCCTCAAAAACTATTCTCCATCCTTTATCCAATATTTGCCTTCCAGTTGCTTTGAAATCTAGCTTTTCTACCTTTCCTAATACTGTTGTATTACTCACAATACAATCTGGATAAAAAACAGCTATAAATCTACGCGTTATCATATCATAAACTTTCTGTTCCTGAGGAGTAATTCCAGATGGCGTCACCCCGGTAGGTATAATAGCGTGGTGATCGGTCACTTTTTTATTATCGAAAACTTTCTTCGACTTTCTTATTTTTTCCCCTCTTAGCGCCTCAGTAAATCGAGAGTAATGCGTTAATTGATTTAATATTCCAGGAACTTTAGGATAAATATCATCTGGTAAATAAGTTGTATCTACCCTTGGGTATGTCACTAATTTCTTTTCGTATAAATTCTGTATTGTATTTAATGTTTGTTCTGCTGAAAGCCCAAGTTTTTTATTCGCTTCTACTTGTAAAGATGTTAAATCGAAAAGACGTGGAGGAAGCTCTTTTCCTTCTTTTTGAGTGTAACTTACAACTTCAAACTCCTCTTCCTGAATTGCTTTGATAAACTCCTCTCCTTTTTCAAGTGTTTTAATCTTTCCTTTTGTACTTGAAAAAAGAACCCCTCTATACTCTGTTTTTAATTCCCAATATTTTGTGGAAACAAAATTTTCTATCTCTAATTGTCTTTTAACAATCATTGCTAAAGTTGGTGTTTGTACCCTACCTATAGATAAAACTTGTCCTTTTTTAGCAAAGCGTAATGTAAACAATCTTGTTGCATTCATTCCTAAAAGCCAATCACCAATAGCTCGTGCAGAACCAGCAGCATATAAGTTATTGTATTTTTCTCCTGGTTCTAATTTATCAAAGCCTTCTTTAATTGCTTCCTCAGTCAATGACGAAATCCACAACCTTTTCAAAGGTTTTTTAGATTGGCTTTTGGTCAATACCCATCGTTGAATTAATTCTCCTTCTTGTCCAGCATCGCCACAATTAATGACTTCCTCACATCTTTCTACTAAGTTTTTGATAGTATTGAATTGTTTCTGAATCCCGCTATCATCCTTCACTTTAATTGAGAATTTTGCTGGAATCATGGGCAATGTTTTCAAATCCCAGTATTTCCATTTGTCTGTATACTCATGTGGTTCATTTAACTCACATAAATGTCCAAAAGTCCAACTTACCAAGTAGCCATTCCCTTCATAATAACCATCCATACGACTTTTCGCTCCAATAACTTGGGCTATATCTTTGGCTACACTTGGCTTTTCTGCTATACAAAGTTTCATTAATAGACTAGACTTAAGATGCTCTTTATTATTTTAAAATTGCTTCAATATTTGGCTTAAAATACTGATCAGATTTCATTACTTTTCCATCTTCTCTATAAATTGGATTTCCGTCTTTATCCAATTTACTCATATTACTTCTTTGAATTTCAGTAAACACCTCTTCAATCTTGTGCTGTAATCCATGCTTTAATAATGTTCCACATAAAATATATAACATATCTCCACAGGCATCTGCAATTTCAGTTAAATCTCCACTTTTAGCAGCCTCAAGATACTCATCGTTTTCTTCTTGCATTAACTTATGACGTAAGATATAATCGCTTTCTTTTATATTAGCAATTGGAGCTTCTTCATTTCCTATTTTAAACGCTTCATGAAAAGCTTTCACATCATTGATACAATCTTGTAATAATAGTTTTTCCATTTTTTTTATCTAATAGATTATAACTAAACTCGTTTTAGTCTGTTTATTTTACAGTTCTAAATTTTCGTCCAATAACTCTGAAATCTCTCCTGATTGAATTGGACTATTTGACCACTTTTTTTCCAAATAACGATGTAGCAACCATAATAAAAGTGCACCAAAAGGTATTGACAATAAATTCACGACCAACTCTGGCATTCCAAAAAACACCTCTTCATTGGATAATGTTGATAACAACACGAATACTACCCCAAAAATAAAGGTACCAGCATAATAGGTAATCACCCCTAAAATTGCATAGGCCCACTTATTCTTATCAAACTTATCTGCTAATTTATACAACAAATTTCCTGCATAAAATATAATCAGTAACCCTATCATCGTTTATTTTTCTTCTTCCATTAAAATTAAAGCGAATAATGCATAATTGATCATATCATAATAATTAGCATCAATCCCCTCAGAAACTAAAGTTTTCCCTTGATTATCTTCAATTTGCTTTGTTCTCAATATTTTCATTAAGATCAAATCTGTTAAGGAGGGAATTCTCATGTCTCTCCATGCTTCTCCATAATCATGATTTTTAGCAATCATTAAATCACGAACATTCTTAGCATAGTTATTATACAGCTCAATTGTTCTTGCTGGAGGTAACTCTAACTCAGCATCTGCTTCTATTTCTAATTGAATTAATGCCATGATACAATAATTAACAATCCCTATAAATTCCGGTTCAATACCTTCATCGACTTTAGTCTCCCCATTTTCCTGAATTGTTCGAATGCGGTTTGCTTTAATAAAAATTTGATCCGTTAAGGAAGCAGGCCTTAATATTCTCCATGCAGTCCCATAATCAATTGTCTTTTTTTCAAACAACTCTTTACATTTAGCAAATTGCTTATCGTATTGATTTAAAGTTTGTTCCATATTATTCGATAAAAATATCTTTCGTTTTAAGCTCTTTAATTTCTCCAAAATTAGCTAATTCTTTAAAATTAATCCTCTTTTTATCCCCAACAATTGAAATGTTTATTGGTTTTCCTTTTATATACGTTTTATAAAATTCAACTAATTCATCGAATGTGAGTTGACGGTTTTTATTTCTAAATAAGTAATTTGGGTCCTCTGAATACCCTTGCTCTTTCCATCGTTCAATTTGATTACTTATGTTCCTAAAACCAGGTCTAGAGGCCATACTACTTTGAATAATGCCACTTCTAATAGACTCTATTCGCTCAGGCTTAAGTGGAAGGCCTTCAATTAATCCTATAAAAACACCTAAAGCTTCAATTGTTTTATCAGATTGGCACCCTACAATCCCATGAAACACTTCATTATTTCCCTTAACTCCATTTCTGCATCCTCCTCTTGCTTTGTATGCTAAAGCCCTTCTCTCTCTTAGTTCTTGGAATACTAATGAGCCCATCCCTTTCCCAAAATATTCATTAAAAGCATAAAGTTTATAATGTTCTTCTAAAGGAACATCTCCCATATCTATAGTTATATATATCAATGATTGAGTTGTATATTTATTGGGTAAAAAATAGATTTGATTTTGTTTAATAGCTCTCATCTCTCTACTTAGATACCCCTTATCACTTTCTTCTATTTTTTTTTCTTTAGCCCCAATTTTATTACGTTCTAAACTCTCTTTTACTGCTACATTATTTCCTATATAATTAATTGTCAGATTTCTTGATTGAAGCTCAGAAAAAAGCTGTACGTACTCAGATGCTTTTATTTTTTTGATCTCGCTATGCGTTAACTGTTTCAGAAAAATCGAATTTGAATCATAAACAGCATATTCCTGAAGAGCTATTAAAACATCACTTGGGGTTGCTTTAAAGTATTTTAAATCAGATTTTTTTTCTTGCCAAACTGTTTTTAGTACACCTTCATTAACTTCTATATCATTAAAAAAAGTACTCACTAATCTTAATGTTGAATCTAAATAGGCTTCCTCACCCATTATATCCATATAAAAGAATCTTTCATCTGCCCCAAAAACATACTCTGAATTAAATTGCTGGAACTTCTTTTTTAATTCGTTAGCTGATAGTTCGCTTGTTCCCACTCTTTTAAGATAACTAGCCAACAACTCCACCTCTGGATTAGAGAAGCTTCCTATATCCCATTTAAAACCTAATTCAAAAAGGTTATTCCTAGGATTTTTTGTTAAAATTAATCGAGTTCCATCCGTTAAAAATTGCTCATCCACAGCTGTTGCAAAATCAATGTAATCAATTTTTGTCTTTTTAGGCTTTCTCTTACGAACACTCTTATAAAATTCTGACGATTCTGCTTTTAATATTGGAATTGCTTTAAAAGGCGGTTTTTTCAACTTTTCCACATTGTTTTTCCCCTTTTTAGAATACAAAGCATAATAATTTGCTCCAAAAATTTTATTTGCATATTCTACAACATCACTTTTAGTAATTTGTTCTAACGCTCTATTATAATTTATAACTTTATTCCAATGGAAGCCTTGAGAAAAATAATCTTCTAACAGCCCTCCTATTTCCATATTTGACTCAGTATAATAATCCCTATCTTTTCTAATATTTTTCTTTAGAACTTCTAATGCTTCATCTGAAAAATCACCTTGTTTTAGTTTTTGCAGTTCTTCTTCCACTATTTCATCAACTTGAGCAAATGATTGCCCTATCAGTTTTGGTGAAATATCAATTGAAATAAAACCAAAATCTTCTAAAAAATAGGTATATGCATTACCATCCATTATTTTATCATTAAGATATAATTGATCTATTAACCCCGTATTATTATCATTAGATAATAACCCAACCATTAAGTCAGCCCTAGGTTCATTGACTGTTTTAATTCCTTCTGTTCTATATCCGTAGATTACTTCTTTATAAGGGGTGATACTTATTTTTTTCTCCACCTTTCCATTTAATGGATTCAGCGTATGTACTTTTTCTGGAATAACAGAAGATTTCGGCAACCTTAACAACTTTTTTTCAATCATTGGTAAAACGGCTTCAGCATTAAAGTCACCTACCAAAACCAAAGCCATATTGTTTGCTTTATAATAAGTATTAAAGTAATTGTACATCGCAGATAAAGAAGGCTTTTTTAGATGTTCAGTTCTTCCTAAAATTTTCTCACCATACGAACTACCATCGAAAATTCCCTTCATAAACTCATCATAAAGCCTTGAATAAGGATCAGATTCATACATATTGCTTTCTTCATAAACTGCTTCTAACTCTAATTGAAACAACCTAAATACTGGAGCTTCCATTCTATGAACAGATACTTCTAACCATCTTTCTAATTGATTTTTAGGAAAAGTACCATGATAAATTGTATAATCAACCCCTGTAGCTGCATTAACATCAATAGTTCCTATTTCAGCCATTAGTTTATCATATTCATTAGGTATAGCATATGCATTTGCCAATTCTGATTGAGCTGTAATTTTTCTATGAAGTTGTTTAATTTTTTCAGGATCAGTTTCTGTTTTTAGTATATCATAAAGTTTTGTAATGCTATCCAAATGTACTTTTTCACTTTTGTAATCTAACGTCCCCATACTTTGGGTTCCTTTAAACAACATATGTTCAAGGTAATGTGCCATTCCAGTATTATCTTGAGGGTCATTTTTGCTACCTACATTTACAACTATACTCCCGTAGATTTCTGGTTTATCATGATTCTCTACTAAAAGAACACGCATTCCATTAGATAAAATTGCTTCTTTCAATCCAATTTTATCATTTTCATATTCTTTTAATACACTTTGTCCATGGATTCTTATTAATATAAGTACAAAAACAATAACACCAATTACTTTCATTTTTATAAAAACTTTAATTTTGTTGTAGAACCAAAAAACTGAACAATTTGATCGAGCATATTTTTCAACGTAAAACTACAATTAATTGTAGAGGTAAGCTAATTGACTTATCAACACCTAAGGTAATGGGAGTAATCAATATTACTCCTGATTCTTTCTATGATGGGGGACAAAACAACACTATAGAAAAAGCCATTAAACAAGCTCAAAAGCACCTTAAAGAAGGTGCAACTTTTTTAGATATTGGTGGCTATTCTTCTCGACCTGATGCTCAACATATATCTGAAGAAGAAGAGATTAATCGTGTTATCCCTGTTATTAAAGAATTGCATGCTCATTTTCCAAATAGTATTCTTTCTATTGATACATTTAGGAGTGGTGTTGCTGAACAAGCGATTCTCCATGGTGCTTCTATCATAAACGATATTTCTGCTGGTGAACTTGACCCAAACATGTTACCTACAGTTGCTCAACTTCAAGTTCCTTACATTGCTATGCATATGAAAGGTACACCACAAAGCATGCAAGAAAACCCAATTTATAATAACGTTGTTGAGGAAATTATTTATTACTTTTCAAAAAAGATTGATGAGATCAACCAGCTAAGTATCAATGATGTTGTGCTTGATGTGGGGTTCGGTTTTGGAAAATCTATCGAAGATAATTATCAATTATTGAATCAACTTTCAGCATTTAAGCTTTTTAACATTCCTATACTTACTGGCATTTCAAGAAAATCTATGTTATATAAGCCGCTTGAAATAACACCTAAACAAGCTTTAAACGCAACAAGTGTGGCGCATACTATTGCATTACAAAATGGGAGTAATATTCTAAGAGTTCATGATGTTAAAGAAGCTCTAGAATGTATTAAATTATTAGTACTAAGTAAAAATACTTAAGCTGAACAACTATTGAAATAAGTAAACTTTTGTTTTACTTTAGCTAAAAGTAATTTTATGACTACCCCCCGAAAATGCATAGAGTGCGACACTCCTATTCGAGGTAGAATTGACAAAAAATTTTGCAATGATACTTGTAGGAGTTCTTATAATAATAAATCAAAGCGTGAAGCAGGATTCATTGAAAGAAAAATCAATGCTATTTTACGAAAAAACAAGCGTATTTTAGCTAAGTTAATTCATAGAGAAAAATCAAAAACCACTAAAGAAGAATTACTCTTTAATGGTTTTAACTTTTATTATTTTACAAACATCTACAAAACTAAACAGGGAAAAACCTATTATTTTGTTTATGATTTTGGTTACCTTAAGTTAGAAAATAATGAATACGCTCTGGTCAAGAAAAAAGAATATGTCAAATAAACTTAATGAATAGCTGGTCTCCATGGTAATTTTGACGTTACCTCTCCTTCAATAATCAACAGTTCTTCTAACCTTTCTTTGATTTCTTCTTCAGAGAAATAGTGTGTTGCCATCTTTAAAAACAAATCAACATGCGCTTTCTCTTGTTGATACAGGTTGGTATAAAACTTTTTAATATCTTCTTCTTCAGCTGCCTCTCCTACTAATTTAAAACGCTCTACACCTCTCATTTCAGCTATTGAAGCAATTATCAAACGGTCTAAAAACCTTCCATCTCTCGATGTTCTCACATGAGGTAATATACCTTTCAAATAAGTATCTTGGTTAAACTTTCCATTTAACGTTAATCCTCTTTTTTGCATCAATTCATACACTTGTTTAAAATGTAATAATTCCTCAACTGCAGTTTGGGTCAACTCAGCAATAATTTTGCTTCTATCTGGATATTTTGCAACTATTGACATACACATTGTCGACACTTTTCGTTCAGCATCTGCATGGTCTTGTAAAAATTCATCTAGATTTTCTAAGACTTGATTCGCCCACTCTTTAGGTGTATCGTATTTTAATTTTATTTCCATTTGTTTAAAGTTCTACTAATTTATTTACTGTTTTCCAATTTCTTGTTGTCGCTGTAACCCCCAACTTTTTCTCAAAGAAATTATTTGATAGTTTTGATTGGTGATACTTTTCTACACATTTTAAATATATTGCACTAGGTGTTATTTTAAATTCTTCTGGTAAAAATTCATTTATTTGAAGGTTGTTCACCTTTTCTATAGCGGGTTCCTCCTTTAAAAAGGTTATGTGAATATTTTCATTTACACCATAAGGCATCCCTTCTATGATATCTTGAATTTTAGTTTGTTCTATCACTATTACAGGTACATCAAAGCCATAATTATCTTTAATTAAACGCTCTATTTTATTTACTGATTGTATTATTTCTTTATCAGAATCAAAACCAATATTTCCACTTTGAATATAAGTTTTAACATTGACGAACCCATCTTTTTCCAAAAGACTTCTTAGGTCTTGCATTAAAATCTTTCTTTTTCCACCAACATTTATCCCTCTGAGTATACAAATCAACCGTCTCATCTTAGAAGTTTTTTAATTTTCTAGCCATGTCCCTTTTATCATCTCGTTCTTTAATGGAATTTCTTTTATCGTGTAACTTTTTCCCTTCAGCAAGAGCAATATTTAACTTAGCACGGCCATTATCATCTATAAAAAGTAATGTTGAAACAAGAGCAAATCCTTTCACTTTAAGTTTACGTTCAATTTTATTGATTTCTGTTCTATTCAATAATAATTTTCGATCTCTTCTTGGTAAGTGATTTACAAAGCCACCATTTGAATATTCTTCAACATACATATTACGAACAAAAATTTCTCCTTTTTCCAATACGCAATATGATTCCGCAATACTTGCTTTACCTAATCTTATTGACTTGATCTCTGTCCCAACTAACTGAATACCTGCGGTATAAGTATCTATAAAATGATACTCGAATTTCGCTTTCTTATTTTTAATTTTAATTGTACTCATGTATTATGCCTTCTATTTTTTAAAAGTGTCTGTCTTTTTATCATAACCGTAAGGGCAATGTTTACAACCACTTTTACAACAATACCCTCTTTTTAAATGATACGCTTCTGTAAAAACGATATAACCTTCTGGAGATAAATAATATTCTTCTGGATTTAACTTAGATTTTTTAGAAAACCCACTCATGTCGTCTGCCATACAGCAAAGATAATTATTATTGAGAAAGCGTGAAATTATTTATAATGACTTAATGCCAACAAAAAAGCCGCTACTATAATAGTAACGGCTTTTTATATCGGTTGTAGGAAATTTTATTTTCCTTCCATTTTAGCTTTTAACTCAGCTAATGCATCGATATCTCCTAATGTAGATTTCTCAGCAGCTGCGTTGTTTGAAGAAACCGCTTTTCTATCAGCTTTTCTCTTAGACTCTTCAACTTCTCCCCACATTAATGCATGAGAAACTAAGATTTTCTTGTTTTCTTTGTTGAATTCAATCACTTTGAATGAAGCTTTTTCATCAACACCTAAACTAGAACCATCTTCTTTTTTCATGTGCTTAACTGGACAGAATCCTTCGATTCCGTATGGTAAAGAAACGATACCAGCTTTATCTTTTAATTTGATTACTGTTCCTTCGTGAACTGAATCTAAAGTAAAGATAGTTTCGTAAGTATCCCATGGATTTTCTTGTAATTGTTTATGTCCTAAGCTTAATCTTCTGTTTTCTAAATCTAATTCTAAAACAGTTACATCTAACTCTTGACCTACAGAACAGAAATCTGATGGGTGCTTAATTTTCTTTTCCCAAGATAAATCAGAAATGTGAATTAATCCATCAATACCTTCTTCTAACTCAACAAATACACCGAAGTTAGTAAAGTTTTTAACTACAGCTTTGTGTTGTGAAGAAACTGGGTATTTGTCTTGGATACCTGCCCAAGGATCTGGCATTAATTGCTTCATTCCTAAAGACATTTTACGCTCTTCTCTATCTAAAGTTAATACTTGAGTTTCAACCTCGTCACCAACTTTTAAGAAATCGTTAGCAGTTCTTAAGTGCTGACTCCAGCTCATTTCAGAAACGTGAACTAAACCTTCAACACCTGGAGCTACTTCAATAAATGCACCGTAATCAGTTAAAACAACGACTTTACCTTTAATTGTATCTCCAACTTTTAAGTTTTCATCTAATGCATCCCATGGGTGAGCGCTTAATTGTTTCAATCCTAAAGCAATACGTTTCTTGTTATCATCAAAATCAAGAATTACTACTTGAATCTTTTGATCTAATTCAACGATTTCTTCTGGATGGTTAACACGTCCCCAAGAAAGATCAGTAATGTGAATTAATCCATCAACTCCACCAAGGTCAACGAATACACCGTAAGAAGTAATGTTCTTAACAGTACCTTCAATAACTTGCCCTTGCTCAAGTCCTTTCATAATTAATTTCTTCTGCTCTTCTAACTCAGCTTCAATTAGTGCTTTATGAGAAACAACTACGTTTTTGAAAGTCTCATTGATTTTAACAACCTTGAATTCCATTGTTTTACCAATGAATTTATCAAGATTCTTAGTTGGTCTAATATCAATTTGAGAACCAGGTAAGAATGCCTTAACACCGATGTCAACTGATAGACCACCTTTAACTTTTGCGATAACAGTACCTTGTACTGGATCACCTTTCTCACAAGCTTCAGAGATTCGATCCCACGCTTGAAGAATTTCAGCCTTGTCTTTAGAAAGAACAAGGTTTCCAAGGTGAGACTCTAGCTTATCTAAATAAACTTCAATAGTATCCCCAACCTCTTTTAACCAAGTTGTTATTGTTGCCTCTGCAACACTCTCACCCATTTTTGGAAGTTTCAGCTCAAATTTTGCCATATTCTTAATCAAAAGTGTTTATAAGTTATCTTTTTTGCGAATTTAACTAAAATTCGACTTAAAAATTATTTTTTCCGTATTAAAATTTACTTAATACTTATTATTTCAAGTTTACA
>JAUHZI010000208.1 GCA_030426105.1 Bacteroidia bacterium
AATGTTAAACGTTGATATGGAAAGAAACAGCTTAAATACCAAGTTAATTCAGTAACTTCAGGAATATCACTTTGGCGATAAAATACGGTTTTATTAATGTCAATACCACAGGCAAGCCAAGTAGCCGCAACACTATAGGTGTTTTCTCGCAATTCGTTTCCGTCTTTAATCTGTGTTAAAGAATGCATGTCGGCAATAAAAATAAACGATTCGTTTTTAGAATCATTTGCCATTTCAATTGCAGGTAAAATTGCTCCTAATAAATTCCCTAAATGTGGGGTTCCTGTACTTTGTACTCCTGTTAAAATTCTTGACATAAGTCTGTTTTGAAATGTTTTTAAATAAGTGCTTGCTTAAGTGAGCAAAAATAAGCTTAAAATTCATCAAACAAAAGAAATTACTACATTCGCATATTAGGGGAACCTTAATACTAAACTTTTTTGATAAAAGAAGTATAAGGTTAGTTAGTTGATTATAATTTAAAAGAATTGAAGTATATATTTTTTCCTATTCGTTTTATTTGGCGTGTTTGGTTTTACACACTAATTGTAGTTTCAATACTAATAATGGCACCTTTTATGCTGGTTTTAACTTCAGATGAAAAATATTACCCAGTTTTTTGGAAGGTGGTAAGAGCATGGGCTTATTTTTTAATCTATGGAATGGGATTCCGATTAAAAGTTGAAAAAGAGCAAGAAATTGATCGAAATAAAAGTTATATGTTTTGTGCAAACCATGCGTCATTTATAGATCCATGGATTCTAATAGCTATGAGTAAAAACCCAATAGTTTTCGTTGGGAAGAAAGAGTTAGCAAAATTTCCAATTTTTGGTTTCTTTTACAAAAAAGTAGTTATTGTAGTTGATAGAAGTGATTTAGAAAGCCGAAAAAGAGTATATGAAGAAGCTCATAGTAGGTTAAAGAATGGAACAAGTGTTGCTATTTTTCCTGAAGGATTAGTACCTGCTGAAAACATTGTTTTAGCACCGTTTAAAAACGGAGCATTTAGCTTAGCTATCGAGCACCAAATACCGATTGTTCCTCAAGTGTATTATGATGGAAAACGTCTGTTTTCTTGGGATTTTTTAAAAGGCTCTCCAGGAACACTTAGAGTAAAACAGTGTGCATTTATTGAAACAGATAACTTAGAAGCTAAGGATAAGAAAAAACTTAAAGAAGAAACATATAATGTGATATACAATGAATTGATAAATGATGAGTTGTATATGAAAGATACCAATCGACCTAACAATGAGCGAGAATTTAAATCACCATTATAACGAAAAAGAAGAAAGATTAAACATCCTTACTCACGGGTTTGGTTTGCTACTTAGTATAGTGGCTCTTCCCTTTCTTGTACATAAATCACTAAGTTATCATAACTTTTGGAAAGCTGCTAGTTTCTGTATTTACGGACTGAGTTTAGTAATTTTATATGCAGCATCTACTTTTTATCATGCTGCAAAAAGACCTAAGCTTAGGAGGAGACTTAATATTTTTGATCACGCAGCTATTTATGTATTAATTGCTGGAACATATACTCCATTTTGTTTAGTTGTATTACCACCAAAATTAGGTTGGTATATGTTTATTTTTGTTTGGTTATTTGCCATTACCGGAGTTGTATTAAAGTTATTTTTTACAGGACGATTTGATAAACTATCAACTGTGTTGTATTTATTAATGGGATGGCAAGTTGTTTTTGTAATAAAACCTTTAATGGAAAATTTATCAGACAAAGGACTGTTGTATCTTTTTCTTGGAGGAGTTTTTTATACCGTTGGAGCTATTTTCTATTCCCTTAAAAAATTAAAATATAGTCATGCAACCTTCCATGTTTTTGTATTGTTGGGTAGTTTAAGCCATTTTTTAGCTATTTTCTCAATTAGCTAACACTTCTTATATGGTAAAAAAATAAAATAGCCGTAAAATTAAAGTTAAAAAAAAGCCAATAGATAATTTTTTACTGGCATTGGTTAGTATTGTATCAAATTGATTTGATTTATAACTGTAGGTTTGTTTTTAGTAATTTAAAAAATCAATCAATTATGAAACAAAAGAACATTTTGTTACCCTTCTTCTTTTTGTTGTTTTTCTGTGTTGAGACTGCGTTAGCTCAAGACTGTAAGGTTACAAGTGAAAATCAAAAGGTATTTTTAAAATACCCCGAATCAAAAAAAGAGTTTGATAAATTCAACAGCTACACAAAAAATGTAGTTAGAAAAAAACAAACTTCACTTTTTAATAAAGTTGGAGAAACTTATACCATTCCTGTAGTTGTACATGTTTATGGAGATGTTCAACATGGGAAAACTGTAACGTATGATAAAATAAAAGTTGCGTTAGACAAATTAAATGAAGATTTTAACGGACTTAACGATGACTTTAATACAGTAGATCCTGTTTTTTCAGGAAGAAGAGGTACTCTTAGTATTAGATTTGCTTTGGCAAAAATAGATCCTAACGGGGGGAGTACTAACGGTGTGGTATTTCACCCAGAAAAATCAGGATATGGAAATGGAGGTGGTTATGACGATCAAATAGCTGCAGACGCTTGGGATAACTATAAGTATATGAATGTATACATTATGGGAGATTTATATGCAGATGGAAGTGGAACAAATTCTGGTGTTGCTTGGTACCCTAATACAGCGATGTCTGATAATAACACAGCAAGAGTAGTTTATAACGGACGATATATTCATGGTAATATAGATAAAGAATTTGCTTCGGTATTAACGCATGAGTTTGGTCATTGGTTAAACTTGATTCATACGTTTGAAGGTGGGTGTAATGACCCAAATGGAGATTATGTGGATGATACTCCAAAAGAAGATTCTAATTCAGGAGATGATGGGTGTACGGTTGGAGCAAGTGATTGTGGAAATTTAATTAACTATGAAAACTACATGGGGTACGATGCTGCCGCTGGTTGTGGAAAAATGTTTACACAAGGACAAATTGATAGAATGCTTATAGCATTACAGCATCCAGCCCGTAAACCTTTGTGGCAACCTGCAAACCTAACGGCTACAGGAGTAAATTTAAATGGAGCATCTCTAATAGTAGACTCTACTACGGTAGAAGAAGCATTATCAAATGATGGTTCAATAGTTGATGAGACCAAAAACATATCTATTGAAGGAGCTACTTTCTCAGTTTCTTCAGGAAGTTTAACTTCTGGAACTCATTTTGATGCTAATCTTCCTCAAGGGTTGTCAGCTCAAGTAACCGTACTTAATAATAAAACATTAAGTGTAAAATTTATAGGACAAGTAACAAATCATTCTAAATCAAATAATACGACTGGTTCTATTACGTTTAAAGATGCTGCAATTTCTGGAGGAACATCCTCTTTGAATTCTAGTAAAGTAACGTTTGATTTTTCTTTTTATGATCCTTATAAAGTGGTATATTTTGATAACCAAGATTACATAGCTAATTCAGGAAACACATGGACGTTTTTTGCAATAGATGGCGCTAGTAGTAGTTGGTTTGGAACTTTTTATGAGAATAATTCATTGATGTTAGAAACGTATAAAAAAGCACTGGTATGTCAATCAGGAACTAGAAATGTAAAAGCTGTTGAGTTAAATACAGTAATTGATCAGCAAAGTTCATGGGTTGACGGAGGTGAATATCCTAATTTACATGTAATTAGGAATGGTAGTTACACGTCTTGGGATGGAAAAACTGCATATATAGGTTTTCAATTAGAATTATACCCAGGAAAAACTAATTACGGTTGGTTCAGAGTTAGTGTTAACAATGATGGAACATCATACACGTTACTAGATTATGCATATAGTACAGAACCTTTTGGAGCAATCAAAGCTGGAAGTAAAGTGTGGGATGGAAATACAGGAGCTACTTGTAGTGAATTCAAAATGGAGATGAAACTGGTGTAGATTGTGGTGGTTCTTGTGAGCCTTGTGCAGTAATATATTGTGATTCTAACGGAAAGAATGTAAACGATGAATTCATTAGTAAAGTTGAATTAAATAGCATTAGTAATAGTTCGTCAGGATCAAGTGGCGGATATGAAGATTATACACCTATAGTATCAACTAACTTATCAAAAGGAGGAGATTATACAATAACCATAACACCAAGCTGGAGTAGTACTGTTTATTCTGAAGGATATAGTGTTTGGATTGATTATAATCAAGACGGAGATTTTATAGATGCAGGTGAGCAAGTTTGGAGTAAAGCAGCGTCAAAAGATACTTCAGTTACAGGGCAATTTACTGTGCCTAGTTCAGCAATTTTAGGAGATACTAGAATGAGAGTGTCTATGAAATATAACGCTATACCTACGTCTTGTGAATCGTTTAGTTATGGAGAAGTAGAGGATTATAAGGTTGTTATTGGTGATGGAAACTGTAGTGATGGAATTCAAAATGGAGATGAAACAGGGGTTGACTGTGGAGGTTCTTGTGAGCCGTGTAGTACAAATGATGATATTGTATATGTTGATATAGATGACCTAACGGTAACCTCAAGTGACTCTTGGAAGTTTTTTAGAATTGAAGTAGGAGACGATGCAGATTATGGAGCTTGGTATACTAATAATTCTGTACGATTAG
>JAUHZI010000040.1 GCA_030426105.1 Bacteroidia bacterium
GGTATAGCTATCCATTGATGTCTACTTATTGCATTCACTGACAACATATCCGCACTACCAGCATAACCAGGATTAATGCTTAACGTATTAAACATATACTGGGTAAACATGGCATCCTGCTGTCCAAAATAGGAGCTTACTGCCACTATTAAAGACAATGTTATATAAATTCTTTTCATGCTATTTATTTTTAATTTTAAAAAGTACCACAACAAATCAAAATGTATATATACCTTTTCTGCTTAATGTATTTCGATTCTTGTGGTACTTTAAACAAAGTTTTGGAACTGCTCAAACAACCTTAAACTAACCTTTATTACATAAATGAATAGTCCCACTACTTTGCTTTTTTATTTATCGTTTGATGTAAACATAACCTGTTTGATTCTTTGCTTCTTCTCCTAAATCAATGCTATAGAAATAAGTTCCTTCAGGCAGGTCATTTCCTTTATAAGTCCCCTCCCAATCATTATTGTATGAGGTTGTTTCATAGACCTTATTCCCCCACCTATTGAAGATGATTAAACTATGGTTGGGATACTTATCTAACCCTTTAATAACCCAAGTATCTGTTACTCCATCATTATTTGGAGAAAAACCTTCAGGTACTACTAAGCCTTCAAAGCACTTATCTGCATCTAAATAATTTGGTACGCCATCCTGATCACAATCATCATCTAATAAGTCTCCATTTTGATTTTCATCTTCATCTGATGTTAACAAACCATCTCCGTCATCATCTATATCCTGATAATTGGGTATACCATCACCATCTGTATCATCATTGGTTACATCGCCATCTCCATTTATATCCTCAACATAATCTGGAACTTTGTCCCCATCTGTATCCATATAATCTGAACCATCTAATGGATCGGTTCCATCTAAAAGTTCTACATAATCAGGAACTCCATCTCCATCTGTATCTTGATTATCATCTGATGCATCATTTACATCAATTCCCCCTAATCCACTGTTTGGCATATAGGTATCTTCTACATAATCAGGAGCTCCTCCTCCATCTGTATCAGTATAATCATATACATCATTCGGATCAGTTCCATCCTGATTTTCTACATAGTCTGGGACATTATCTCCATCTGCATCAACAAAATCAATTGGATCTGTTGGACTTGTTCCATCCTGATTCTCTACATAATCAGGCACGCTATCTCCGTCAGTATCTGTGTAATTAGTAACATCATTCGGGTCAGTTCCATCTTGACTTTCGACATAGTCAGGGACTAAGTCTCCATCCGTGTCTATATAATCTGAATCATCTAATGGATCGGTTCCATCTAAAAGTTCTACATAATCAGGAACTCCATCTCCATCTGTATCTTGATTATCATCTGATGCATCATTTACATCGGTTCCTCCTAGACCACTATTAGGAAACAAGACATCTTCTATATAATCTGATGCTCCTCCAGAATCGGCATCTGTATAATCGGTGTCATCAGAAGGATCTGTCCCATCTATATTTTCAACATAGTCTGGGACTAAGTCCCCATCTGTATCGGTATAAACTAATGGGTCATTTGGGTCTGTGCCATCCTGATTTTCTACATAGTCAGGAACAATATCTCCATCAGCATCTGCATAATCAGTTCCATCATTTGGATCAGTACCATCCAATATCTCTACATAATCAGGAACCCCATCTCCATCTGTATCTTGATTATTATCATCTGATGCATCATTGGGGTCTGTTGATGATACTCCCCCATTAGGGAATAATACAGTTTCTACATAATCTGAAATACCTCCATTATCTGTATCTATATAATCATTATCATCAGCAGGATCGGTTCCATCTTGAAGCTCAACATAGTCTGGTACTAAGTCTCCATCCGTATCTGTATAAACTAATGGATCATTTGGATCTGTCCCATCTTTACTTTCAACATAGTCAGGAACTAAATCTCCATCTGTATCTATATAATCGTTACCATCATTAGGATCAGTTCCATCTAAAAGCTCTATATAATCAGGAACTCCATCTCCATCTGTATCTTGTGTATCATCTGATGCTATGCTAGGATCGGTTGCTGTTAAACTGCTATTAGGGAATAAAGTCTCCTCTACATAGTCTGGTACTGTCCCAGAATCAGTATCTGTAAAATCTGTATTATCGTTAGGATCAGTTCCATCCTGATTTTCTACATAGTCTGGGACTAAGTCTCCATCGGCATCAACATATACAGTAGGATCGTTGGGATCAGTACCATCAGCATCTTCAACATAATCTGGAACCAAATCTCCATCTGTATCACAACCAGTCGTGATTGATGTTGAATCTACTAAAGTCCAAATTGAATGAAAATCTGTAGGAGAAACGATTGCTCCATTGACTCTATTTTGTGTAATATTTGCTGTACCATAAAGCAACTGTGGAACTTCCCAACTATTGGTTCCTAAATTATAACGTTTTGCTTTTAAGTTTGCTTCAGTTATAGTATTGGTTCCCCCCATTTCTGCTGCACCATCATCGTAACCGAAAGACAGTTCAACAGCTGGCTTTGTTGTATACCCAACAGCTTCTATTCTCCAAAAACGATCAATAATGTTTAAAGAATTATCTGCGCCAGCGCACCCAGCTAAATTTGTAACTCCATTTGGAAATGGTGTATTCAATTCTGTGGCTGTCCCATAGGTCGAAAACTCTATTCCAGAACCAGCTATACCACTAACATTTACCTCAATATCTAATGGTATTTTAACCGCATTGGACGTGGTAAAAGGGACAGTATAAACCCCTATATTGGTTCCAATCTTCCAGTTTAATATATCATTCTCAGATTCAGAAATAATATTTCCTCCACTTCCAATAACCGTTACAGCATTAGGATTGGGATTCTCAACAACAACCTGCCCCCCATTGTCGATAACAATGAAAGCGTCGTCATTTATAACTAATCTGTTTTGAGCATGATATATGCCTCCTGAAGTTAAGAACCATATACCTAAAAAGTATATCCTCTTTTTCATTTAAAACTTGTTTGATTAATAAATCATTGACCCTGGTCAATCTATCTTACTATCATAACAAGTTATCGTACTTCTTGAATGTATATAAAACTAAACCTCTTTTAGATTTACTTTATGAATACATATTTAATTTTGCCAAAGCAAATATAGAATGTGTTATCCACATAACAAAAAATATATTCATTATTTTACTATTTTGCTTCTTATTTTTTTGTTGGGAATAAAATCCCTTTGTGACTCTCAAAAAAAATGCTATCTATCAAAGCAATAAACTTATTCTCCTAATTAATTTTAACTAAGCGAACATTTGCAGCCATTGCTGAGTTTTTCACTAAAACACTTCCTAAATAAGATTGAAACCTAGCACTTACTGTACCACCAGCAGTCACCTTTAAAACCCCTGTATATATTGTTCCACAAGATCCTGAAGGTTGCGAAGCCAAATTAGCCCATGTACTTGTTGATGTTACTGTTGCTGTTCCTCCAACAATACTAATGGTAGTTCCTGAGCCTGTTGTATATGAACACTGTCCTGCACAATTATATAAAAACCACATGTACACCCCTGGTGTTACGTTCATTGTTCCTAAATCATAATTACCTCCTGCAGAATAAATTGTTCCTCCATTAGCTTGTGGAAAACTACCTGAGGTTTCGTCTGGAGTTGTCAATGCATTGTTAGAAACTTCTACCCAACTAGCCACACCATTTGCATCTGATGTTAAAACTCTCCCTGCTCCCTGTGTTCCATCAACAATTTTAACTGTTCCTATTATATCTAACTCTTCTGTTGGATTTGGATTAGCAATACCTACCAGCCCAGTCCTTTCTAGTGTGATTGGAGCAGTTCCTGTCGTCACATTGGTAAAGTTCATTCGAGTAGCGTTTATTCCCCAGTACCAAGAATCTACTCCGTCTCTTTCGGCTCTAATAGGCGCTGCCCCACCAAAAACATGTAAAGCATTAACTGGAGTTGTTGTTCCTATTCCTACATAACCAACATCTGATATTACCATATTCGAATTTTCTACACCAGAATCATCTGTTGTAAAAAACGACATCATTGTCCCATCTCCAGTATTATATCTACTGACTTCAATTGCTCCTGAAACTTGTGTGTTTGTACCAGATGTCCCTGTTTTGAATTCTATTCCGACTCCTCTTCCAGTACCTGAATTCCCATATCTTTCTATGGTTAAATCCCTTGTTATAGTCGTTCCCATTGAACCTCCATGTATATGAAATTTTGATTGGGGAACTGTTAACCCAACCCCTACATCTCCTTGGGTAAAAATATCATCCGTGATTGCATCAGGACTTGTAGTCCCCCCTACTTCATACCAATCATGATCTTTCAATGATGCTAAATCTACAGTTTCGCTAGTGCCATTTTCAATACCAATGGTTAACGTTGTTCCTGCCAAGCCACTCCCATTAATATTTTGATCGTCACTTCCTGACCCTGTCCCAACACGTGTCCAAAGGCTACCGTCAAAATAATAAAATCCAGGCGTAACATCACTTACTGTAGCAGTGTTATAAACTAATAAACTTGTAGCTGGAGTCAATATTGTTGCAACATCGTTGGTTCCCGTTAATGCTATACGAGGCACTAACATACCTTTGTCTGTTGCACTAACATCTAAAACAGCTGATGCATCTGGTGAAGTTCCTGCAACATTAATCCCAACCCCCTGAGCTATACTGACACTATTTAGACCTAGACAATATGCTACTGCTAAAAAAGGGATAATTCTATTTTTCTTTAATACCATAACTTACACTTTGTTAACATTGTTAAGTTACAATAATAAACTTATACTAAAAAAATATTTCGGTAAACAAAGAAAAAAATGTAGTTGGTTTAGTTCAAATAATAGCCAACCCAAGCATTAACTTGTGCTATTGAATTGGGGCGCAAAATAATTTTATTATTATGATCTAATAGAAATAACGTTGGTGTAGAAAAAACATAATAATCTTTAGCTGCTTTTGTATTCCACCCTTGAAAATCACAAGTTGATATCCAAGGAAAGTCTTTTACAAAACTTAGATACTCTTCTTTATTATTATCCAATGAGATAAAAATTACATCTAGCCCCTTTTGTTTCCACTCTTGATAAAAGCTTTTTACTTTTGGTAACTCATGTGTACACTTTGGACACCAGCTAGCTCCAAACATAACAAGTTTATATTTTGCCGAAATATCTCTTAAAATGAATTGATTAGATAATTCTAGCCCTTGTTTTACTGACAATCCCGTTAACAAAAGTTCTTCAGCTTGATTGCCTATTTTCATTGCTCTATATGTCTCCAACTGATTAGCTAAATCATCGTTTAATGTACAACTATTTTGTGTTAAAACTTTTAGTGCTAAATATTCTGAAGCCCTAAATAAACTGTGCTTTTCTAATAAATCAAATAAATATTCAGTTACTTCGTTTAATATTTTTTCATCTTGTTGCAGGTTTTCGATTAAATAATCTGTTGATAAATTCATTTGTACAAAAATACTATCTAATGATAAACCACTATTTTCGATTAACCAATACTGCCCTTGTATCACATCATCTAATAAACCACTATGGTACAAGCGTATATCTTTATAATCTATAGCTTGGAAAGCTTTTATGTGCTGAGGAATTTTTTCTGGAAAATGCTTTGCTGACATTGGAATGTCTCTTACCAATTTCTGAATTGGAAGAATATAGCTAGTATATGAACTTTGATCTAATGATGAAATAAACTTTTCATCTTGGTTTTCAACAGACTCTATTTGCTGGTTAATGATCTTAAGTTCTACATCATTTTCTTTGAATAATGGAGCGGTACTATACTCTTGTAATAAATACTTCCAACCTGTTAATATATTTTCTCTTTGAGGATTTTCTCTCAAGTATTGATAATACATCTGATTTTCTATACTCTCACTTACTATTATTGACGTTAATTCTTTTAAATGTTTGCCCTTCAAAAAAATATCTTGACCATTTAAGATTAGGTTTAAAAACGAATTATCATTTGTTTTTAAATATCCCATCCCTAAATATGTTTTTGGTATTTTTAATCTAAACTCTCCACCTTCATTAATTTCTGCACTATCAATAATTTGGCTTGTTGTCCCAATGTATTTATATAAAGCTATTCTTTGCCCTGCATGTGCAGTGAAGGTTCCTTTTATTTGCTGACCATAAAATAAGAAAAAATGGGGAAGCCAAAATAATAGTAGAAAAAGTAACTTTGACATATTTTTATTCAAAAAAATCTTGATTTATTAAACAACTACAATGAAGCTATAAAAGAACTTAAAAAGAGGAGTCTTTCTCTTTCTGTTTGTACTACTGCCTAAATCACACACAAATTAAGAAAGACTCCTACTATCTATTTTACTCGAGAACAAATATATAGACTACTTTTCCTCTAATCTAGAGTACTAGCACCTCAATTGAGCTTAAATAATGCTATTATTAATCTTTGATACAACGTATAGACCTTGCATTTGCTCTATCTTCCCAAAAGAATCCTCCGCTAGCAACTGGATGAATACTTAAACGATAAGATTGGTGGAAACGGACTGTGCTAGTCCAATAATAGCCATCTGTTCCTGCATTAAAAATACTTCCAATTCTTGTTCTTCGGCCAGCTGCAGGAAATTTTAGAGGTGCTGCTGCTGCTCCAGTAACTAAAGTATTACTCCAACTAGAGCGTTCAGCTATATACTCTGCCTGTGTAGGGACTCTATATCCTGTAGGACATGGATTGTTTACTCCATTTACCCCTTGCCATAAATTATCATTCTGCGTTGCTCTCCAATCAAACGGAGTACTTGTCCTAACGATAAACTTATTATGACCAGGGACATCAGTTGACGACATAGTTGTTGTTGTATCACTCTGTCTACATTGATGGCCATCAGCAGGTCTACCCCATTGATATAAGTCTCCAAATGCCAATGAATCTGAACTACTTGTAGCTGCTCGACTTGCTCCTAAATTTCGATCCATCCATGTTTTTCCTGTTACTGGATTGGTTACATCAACTATTTTGGTTGGACCAGATGGACAAAATATTGCATCTGATGGATAACTCGCAATTAATTCATTAATTGCATTAATTTCTGAGGCTAAATCATTAAGTGAAATTTTATGTAAATCACCAGAGCTATTAGCTACTACATAAAGATTATCTGTTAATGGATTGTAATCTGGTAAATTCTCTATTCGCGTTTCACCATCATTTTGAATTGTAATACCCGTACTTCCTCCATTTCCTACTAATTTACTAGTTGACAAATCAATATCTTGTGTTGCTGTATGGTTTCCTAAATTATCTTGTAAACCATTTAAATCTACTGTTTGATTTCCGCCTCCATCGGTTACACTTAAAGTTGTTCCACTTAAACTGACTCCTGTATTATACTCATTACTCGGATCTGAATCTCCATCGTTAATAGATACTGTACCTCCTCCATCGCTCAAAGTAATATTGCTTCCACTCAAACTTAACATTTGGAGTTCATTGCTTGCATCTCCATCTACTTCTGTAAAAGATGTTAAATATCCATTATTTGAGGCATATGCATCTACTTGAGCTTCGGTAAGTTGATTATCGGAATCTGTAAATGTTCCTCCTCCATGACTTAACGTTACTGTATTCCCTGACTTGGTGATTGTTTGAAGTTCATTAGAGGGATCTGAATCGGCATCATTAACATCATCATTTAGAGTAATGCTATTTCCCCCACTTATACTCAAGGTATTTCCACTTAAACTTAGTACTTGGCTATCTGTTCCTATTCCATCTTGTAAACTACTTAAATCGACTGTCTGGCTCCCCCCACCGTCGGTTACACTCAATACTGTTCCACTTAAACTTGCCCCTGTATTGTATTCATTGCTAGAATCGTTATCATTATTATTGGCTACAACCATAGCTAACCATGCTGTACCATTCCAATAATAATAACCAGGGAGAACATCTGAAACAGTAGCTGTATTATAAACCAATAAACTGACTGCTGGGCTATTAATTGTCGTTACATCTGTCGTTCCTGTTAAAGCTACTCTTGGCACTAATACACCTTTATCACTAGAACTTACATCTAATGCTGCTGATGCGTCAGCCACTGTTCCTGTTGCATTTATTCCTACATTTTGAGCTTTAAGTGCATTGCTTACTCCTAAAAAGAGCATACCTGTTAATAGAACCTTTACACTATATTCTATTTTTTTCATCTCTTGTAATTTTGAATTTAGACTAGAACATTTTATATCGTCACTAGTACTAGACTATTGCTGTTTTACTAACTTATAATTCTGGCAAAATTAAATTCGTGTAAAATAACTTATTACACTACAAAGCTATTCCCTTAAAAACTCATTATTAGGAGTACCAACACCTCAAAAAAGTATAAAAGAAAAAAATTGATGGTTCAACATCTCAAAAATCATTACTTTAGTATAGTAATTTAGCCCCAACACAGTGATGCCAACTAGAGTATATGCATATTATCTTTTTATTCTTATTCTGATTTTACCAAAAATAAGTTTTCAACAAGAAGCATATCCTAATTTAAACTCTGACACCACTCTAGACTACCTCAATAATGAATTAAAAAAAATAAGTAATGAAAATGAAATAAGTAGAGCTGACATACTTATACAAATTGGATATTATTATGCAGGTCATGGAGATTATGACCAATCAACTAAAAACCTAGAAAAAGCGCTTGAAATTTATATTAAAAATAATGATACTACTGGTATTGCAACTTTCCATGAAATAATGGCTGGTTTATATCAAGATTCTGGAAATTTTAAAAAATCATTAACCGAGCTTTTAATTGCAAAAGAATTATATATTCAACAAAAAGATAGTATAAAATTGGTTCATAACAATTCCAATATTGCTATAATATATTCCCATTTAGAAAAGAAAAAGGAAGCTTTACAAATACATCATGAAATAATTAAGAGTACAGAAGACCCTTATTTTCTAAGTGTAACTTACAATTCTTTGGGTTTTTTATATTCGAATTTAAATAAATTTAATAAAAATTATATTGATTCAATTTTTGATAATACCACTGTAAATTTAGAGAAAGGTTTTTTACTTGATTCTGCGTTATATTATCAACAATTAGCTCTTACTTTTTTTAAAGAGGATAATGCCCTAGAAGATATTGGTTATGCCTATTTGGGTATTGCTTCAATATATAGACAACAAAGAAGGTATAAAGAAGCTATTTCCTCCTATAGTAGTGCCTATGATATTGCTCTTAAAACAGATCTTACTGATTTACTGAATCAATCTTCTTTAAAAATAAGTGAATCTTATGACTCTATTAATAATATTGACTCTGCACACTTTTGGCTAAAAAAATATTATTCAAATACTAAGGTGGGAGTAACAGAAAAAACAATTGCACATCTTTCTACCCATCACCAACAATTATTGATAAAACAAAATGAAAAAATTATACAAGAAAAAGAACGTTTAAAGAACAAACTAACAATCTCTTTATTTTTAGGCACTATAATACTTTTACTAGCTATTATTATTATTTTATTCTACAGGAATCAATTAAAAACCCAAAGAGATTTTTTAAAAGGAACATTAAAAGGAGCTGAATCTGAGAGAAAAAAACTTTCAATGGAACTTCATGATGATATTGGACAGCGTTTAACACTAATAAAGAACTTAATTGATGAAGCTAATATTCCAAAAATTAGCAAAAAAATGCATGAAGGAATCTCTGCATTAAGAAAGGTTTCAAGGAGCATGTACCCCAGCTCTCTATCTTCTATCGGCTTTGTAGGAGCTATAGAAGACCTTATCGAAACGACTGAAAAAAACTCACAAATAGAATTCACATATGAAATTGATGAAAACATTGACCAACTACTTAATGAAGATCAAAAGTTAAACCTTTTTCGAATCATTCAAGAATGTATCAACAATACTTTAAAACACGCTAATGCAACTGCTATTAGAATCACAACTGAATATTCTTCTAATAACAAACTTATTTTAAAATACTTTGACAACGGTGTTGGAATAAGTCAAAAATCAATAAAAAATGGTGCTGGAATTTATAATATTAATGAACGTATTAAAATGATGAACTCCACATGGAAAATTACATCTCCTTCAAAAGGTGTATTGCTCATTTTTTATATTAACTTTTAAACATATGGATGTAACCTCTATTTTAGTCTGTGATGATCATGAATTTTCAAGAAAAGGACTAATTCAATCGATAAAAAATAACATTGAAAGTGATGCTCTATTCTATGAAGCAACAAATGGAATTGAAGCTGTAGAATTATTTAAAAAACATTTACCTAATATTGTCTTTTTGGATGTTGAAATGCCTGAGAAAAATGGTATTGAAGTTTGTAAGACATTAAAAAGTTTAAACCCTAGTAGTATTATCATTTTTATTACAATGCACACAGAAAAAGCGATATATGCAGCCATAAAAAAAGCTAAAGCAAATGCCTATATTTCAAAATCTGAAACAAATATTGAGTTAAGAAAATGTATCAATTTTGTTACGAATAATACAACAACCTTTTATTCTTCTATAGAAAATATTTTTCTAAGTGATGAAGAGTATATCCACTACCAACATGTACAAGATGGATTAAATATACTGACTAATACGGAGAAAAAAGTCTTAAAATTAATTCTCAAAGGGAAAAACAGTTCTGAAATAGTTGATTTACTGTTTATTACTACCAAGTCATTAAATAACTACCGTTATCGTATTTGTAAAAAATTAGATTTACCTCCTGTAAATAACTCATTAAAAGACTGGGTCTATTTAAATCAAACTTCTCTTAAAATATTTTTTGATATCTAGATAGTTGCATCCTTACTGCTCTCTTCAAATCTATTTTACGGCTATTTCCCACCAAGCACTTTTAATTTGTAAATTGTGAGCTCCTTGATCATGAATTGCTTCAATATAACAGCTACCTGACCAACCATATCCGCAGTTAATAGAATTAGCTAAAACCCAAGCCTTACAATCCGAATGTACTAGACCAGAACCAGACCAAGTATTTCCCATATTTTGATTATAATACACTGTAGGTGAATCATAATCTTTTACCCTTATTACCCAATTATCAGAATTACTTCCATTATCAGTCCAACATGCACACATACGAACATAAAGTTGTTGCCCATTACCTACATAAGAATTGTAATCACTAAACCTAAACCCTACACTTGTATTTTCATTTACTCTTGTCCAAGTCGAATTATCTATAGTGCCATTAAAGTCTATTGGTATATCTAGCCTTCCTACATTTGTATAATACCCCATTTGAGCCACTCTACCATGTACCTCTAATTTATTATTAGGAGTAGCTATACCTAACCCAATATTTCCATTAGAAATAGCTGATAAAGCAATATTAGCGTTTGTATTTAAATTATGGGTTCCCGTTGTTAGCATCCAAGACTCTGTCATCTTTGCATATCCAGTAACTGCTGCACCACTTCCAACATTATTTATAGAACTCCATCCAGAATTATGGTTTAGAGATCTTACTCTGATATTAAGTGTATAATTTTGAGTAGCTGTATTTCCTGTTGTATTTATTGCTCTAATTCTTAGTTTAGCATTACTTCCATACGCTATAGGATTAATATCAACTGTAAAATTTTGCCCTAGACCTACATAACCATTGTTCCCTACAATAGGTAACTCTCTCCATGAGTCATAATTATTAGCATGAGAATAGGCACATCGATATGTTGCTGCGGCTGCATGATTACCTACCGTTCCAGAAACTGACACCTCATAAATTCCTGAAGCTTGAGCTGAAATTGAACTTAGTTCAACGAATTCTATATAATCTCCTATTGAATATCCAGCAGGGAAAGTAACTGTTGTATAGAAATCTTGGTCACTTTGAACATAACCATCTACATCTATTTTTTGTGTAGGGTTTACAACACCTATCCCTACATTCCCTTGTGTGTAGATATCATTATTAATATTATTTGCTTGTGTAGTTCCTCCTACTTCATACCAATCATGGTCTTTTATCCCACTTAAATTTACTGTTTGTATACCTCCTCCATCAACAATATTTAGATTATCCCCTGTTAGGTTTGCTCCTGTGTTGTACTCATTACTTGGGTCCGAATCTGCATCGTCAATCGAAAAGGTTGTTCCTATTCCCCCACTTATGTTTACTGTAACATTGCCTCCTGTAACGGAGCTCGTCAAATTCTGTGCATCTGTATTATCTAGATAACCACTTAAATCTACAGGTGTTCCATCATTGGTCAAACTCAATGAATTCCCTGTTAGATTTAAGTCTTGGTTATCCGTTCCTGTTCCATCATTAATCCATGTATAATTTCCACCGCCATCTGTAGATAGAACTTGCCCATTTATTCCACCTACAGGCAGCTCTATCTCATTATTCGGATCAGCGTCTGCATCATTAACATTATCAATTAGAGTTACATTATTTCCTCCACTTATTGCTAAGGTATTGCCTACTAATGCAAGTGTTTGAGCATCTGTATTATCTAAATAAGAGGATAAATCGATATTCGTTGCTGTTCCATTATTGGTTATCGTTAGTATATGAGTTGTAGTATTGAGCGACAAATCTTGTATTTCATTAGTATTGTCAAAATCTCCATCGTTTAACAGGCTGGTTAAATCAACTGTTTGAGCTGTCCCATTCTCGATTCCTACGGTTAATATGTTTGTTGTATTGTCAAACACAAGATTCGCTATATCTTGATTATCTGTTCCTGTATTATCATTTATCCAAGTATAAATTCCACTACCATCAGTTGATAAGACATCCCCAGTTCCACCTCCTGCTGGCAACTCTATTTCATTATTAGGGTCGTTATCATTATCAATAACAACCAAAGGGCTTCCTAATGTTCCATTCCCTGAAATATTGGTTCCAGATGTTTGAACTACTTGACTTCCCCAATTGTCCCCTGCTCCACTTCCTACTTGTACCCACAGCAAATTTGGTCCATCCCAATAGAAAAAAGTAGTTAGATCTTTATCATATACTAACATCCCATCTTCTGTTGCTGTAAGAGTTGTTCCTAGAGTATTACGAGCTATTGTTGTTAACCGAGATATTAAAACTCCCCGATCATTCGACTCTATATCTAATACTGCTTGAGGGTTAGGGGTTAAGGTTCCTATCCCTACATTATTTTGAGCAACTACACCATAACCTAATAATAGGACTATTCCAATAAATAGACTTTTTTTCATGTTTATATTAATAAATTTAACCTGTTACTTTTGCCCTTCCAACTTCTACACTTCAATTTAAACGTCCCTCTTATTTTTATTCATTAAACTTGAGAATAATACTAGGGCTACTAGAGATGGAATACTAATAATCAATACCCAAAGGAAGGTCCATCTAAACTTGGCTATTGGGTTTTGTTTAAACAAATAATCAACCAGCTGGTTTTTATCAAAAGCATTGTAATCATATCTACGATTGCTATTTCTTCTATAAAAATCTTCTCCCCAATCAAAAATGTCGAAGCTTAATTCCACTAACACAAAAATCACTAAAAAAATAAATGCCCATACTATCACATTCCTAAGCAAAGAATATCCAACTGGCCTTTTGCTTTTCCTCATTTTTCTTTGTTCCTTTTTTGATATTTTTGTTTTTTGAGTCATCTATTTATTATTTAAAACTTAATACACCATAACACAGTAATGTTTGTAGGGCGAGTTTCAGCACCTCCATTATTACCTGAATTAAATTGGGCGATATCAACACTATGCGAATGATTCCCAGCAGCCCCAGAATTAAATTGGGCAATATCAACTGTATGTGAATGGTTACCATTTGCACCTGAACTAAACTGAGCGATATCAACACTATGGACATGGCTTCCTGAGCTACCTGAATTAAATTGAGCAATATCAATACTATGAGCATGGTTGCCAGCTGTTGAAGATGTAAAAGCGGGGATGTTGACTGTATGAGAATGATCTCCATCATTAGTCATTATAGAAGTACTTCTATACCACCCTGATGAATTATCTTGCCCTGACAAACTGTTATTTCCTATAGAGTTAGTATGGCTCCCTCCACTACCATTTCTTAATGCATGATTATGAGCTCCTGTTGTATTCGTAGTTGTTGTTGGAGGATCTATTGTATGACTATGGCTTCCTGCACTATTTGTATTCGTCGCTGGTGGATTTACTGTATGAACATGTGCTCCTGAACTATTAGTATTAGTAGCTGGTGGATTCACAGTATGTGAATGTGCTCCTGTAGAATTAGTACTTGTTGCAGGAGGATTTACACTATGCAAGTGTGCTCCTGTAGAATTTGTATTAGTAGCTGGTGGGTTTACAGTATGATTATGAGCTAAAGTCTGGTTTGCTTGTCTAGTTCCTACTGCATCTCCTGTTGTTCCATCTCCTCTATTCGTTCTTGAAGATGCTTCAGGATCTATCCCAGCCCCATTATCCCAACCTCTTAAAAACTGTCCATTATAATTGGGTAAGTTAAATGTTGTCGAGCCATTGCCTGTTCCATAACTTGTTCCTATTAAAGCAAACAAATTAGCATAAGTAGAACGGCTCACTGCTTGTCCGTTACATGCTAAATATCCAGAAGGTGGTGTTGATACAGGAAAAGCAAATATGGCACCAGAAGGAGTCCCTCCTCCAATTCTAATCGTATTTCCAGTCTCTGTAATCGTAATATTATCTATTGCTTCTATTGTTACCCCAGAACCTCCGTTAATATTAATAACTGAACTACTAGATGTTCCTCCCCCAACTGTAAGGTCTTGTAACTCATTCGTTATACTTCCATCTACTTCAACAAATGATGTTAAATACCCATTATTATTAACATAATTATCTACTTGTGCTTCTGACAGTTGGGTATCACTGTCAATAAAAGTTCCACCGCCGTTACTTAATGTAACGACATTCCCTGTTTTACTTATCGTTTGTAACTCATTGGTATTATCTGCATCTGCATCATTAATATTATCTGTTAATGTGACTGTATTTCCATTACTTATACTTAATGTTTGACCTGACAAAGAAAGTGTTTGCGCATCGGTTCCCAAATTATCGTTTACCCAAGTGTAACTGCCATTTCCATCTGTCGATAAGACTTGTCCACTTACTCCTCCTGGGGGTAATTCTATTTCATTGGTAACATCTCCATCCACCTCAACAAAAGAGGTCAGATATCCATTATTACTGACATAAAGATCCACTTGTGCCTCAGACAATTGGGTATCATCATCAATAAAAGTTCCACCACCGTTACTTAATGTAACAACATTCCCTGTTTTACTTATCGTTTGGATTTCATTAGTATTATCTGCATCTGCATCATTGACATTATCTATTAATGTTACTGCATTTCCATTGCTTATACTTAATGTTTGGCCTGATAAAGAAAGTGTTTGCGCATCAACATTGTCTAAATAGGGGGATAAATCAATACTTGTTGCAGTCCCATTATTTGTAATAGTCAAAATATTGGTTGTAGTATTTAATGATAAATCTTGTATCTCATTAGTAACATCAAAATCTGCATCATTCAACAAACTTGTTAAGTCAACTATCTGAGCTGTCCCATTTTCAATTCCTACAGTTAATATGTTTGTTGTATTATCGAAAGTAAGATTCGTTATATTTTGATCGTCTGTTCCAATGTTATCACTCACCCATGTATAAATACCACTACCATCTGTAGATAAAACCTGACCGCTTATACCTCCCACTGGTAACTCTATTTCATTATTGGAGTCACTATCTCCATCAACAACTATTAATGGGTTAGCAGCGGTTCCGTTTCCTGAAATATTCCCCCCACTAGTTTGAACAACTTGAATACCCCAATCGTCTCCAGTTCCGCTGCCTACTTGTACCCATTGTAATAATGTACCATCCCAATAGAAAAAAGTAGTTAAATCTCTATCATAAACTAACATCCCATCTTCGGTAATAGTGAGTGTACTCCCCAATGTAGTCCTAGCTAAAGTTGTTAATCGAGGAATTAAAACTCCTTTATCATTCGATTCAACATCTAATACTGCTTTAGAATTTGGGGTCATTGTTCCTATTCCCACATTATTTTGGGCCATTCCTGCAAATAATCCCATTACCCCTACTGTAGTTAATATACTCTTCATTTCTTTATTTTAAAATCGTTACTGTTCCAGTTTTTTGAATAATTTCAGTAGTTTCCTTGAACTGAGCTTTTAGCTTCCAAACATAAGTGTTGGTTTCTGTTTCATCCCCCTTATAATCACCTTTCCAAATGAAATTAACCTCATTGGTTTCAAATACTAATTGTCCCCAGCGGTTAAAAATTAAAAACTCAAATTTGATAAACTCATCTTTATCTAAATACAAATGAAATGTATCATTAATCCCATCTGCGTTAGGAGTGAAAGAATTGGGGATATATATAAAACTTTGTTTTTGAGCTAAAACGAATGGCCTTGTTGAAAAGTCTTCAAAATCTAACACTCCAACTTTTCCACTATTTTTTTCTATTTTATCCAACTCCACCCATTCTGTTTTCCATTGTGCTATCGTTTCACTATACTTATCGTCTTCAGTACCATACTCTAACCAAAGATCACATTTTGAAGTCCCTTGATTATGATAGAAATGATAATAATATAATGGACACAATTGCTGTAGCAATACTGATTTCTTGGTGATATCATACCCATCAGAAGTCGCAATATTATTTACCAACCTAGCACCATAAATATTATCATCTGTACTTTGAGGTTCAAAACAAACTGTTTTCAGCCTTAATTCACCCACCTCGGTTCCTAAAGGGAATTTATATTCTGAAAATGTATTTGTTTTTCGTTGCAAATGTCCATCTCCTAAACTACTGACAAACCCTGTAGAATAATCAATTGCATTGGGATCAGGGTTTTCTACCAACATTATATTTTCTTTAGTCATTAGATGATCACTTCCTAAATCTAGTAAGTATACACTTGCATCAATAGTCATCACCTTAGAACCTCCTGTTAATTTCAACTCATCAAAATGAGTTATTTCACTCCCAGATATTAAACGTTCTGAATTGTATAGATGAATCTTTGAAAAGTATGCGGTAAACTCATTATTATTTATCCAATCACCGCCTATTTTAAAGAGTCCCTGTCCAACTACACCTCCTCTAGTCACCCCATTATTAATGTAGCTATAGTCGACTTCTACAACGCCTGAATTATTTACTTCTCCTGATCCTCCAACTACTAATGCATTTGAACTTACTTTAAACACACCTCCATTATTGACAACAAGAATTGTCCCTACATAAGCTTGTCCATAAACTAAATTGATAAATCCAACGATTAAGATTATTATTCTAATCTCCTTACACATAGTACTGATCTTTATACAAATTAATGCATAAACACACTACCCCACAGAAGTACCAGCACCTCAATCGCTGATAATTTTAATTAAGACTTAAATATTTCCATTCTTTTGAGGCTGAATCGATCAAATCTTGAAACTTATTTATAATTTCCAAATTGATACAATCTAATTTTGCTGATTTAATTTCAGAGATGATTATTTTATATCCTGCTTTTCGAACAGCTAACACAAAATAATCATCTCCATTTTCATAGCAAAAAATGGCTCTTCTAAAAACCCAGCTAGGTTGCCAAAAACGATAAGCATCAATAAACACATTCGTTTTTATTATTTCATCCCAAACCTCTTGTCGTGTCTTAATTTGCCTAAAGAACTTTAAGCTTTCTATTTTTTCAAATATTGGATCAGCACCAATACTTTCAACTTTATATGCTTTATTAAACTTTTCTACATACTGAGTCATTTCACTCATACTCAATGAAAGTTTCATAGTTGAAACACCTATGTATTTTTTAGGTAAATACATATAAATATATTTTAAGACTATTATAGGATTAAAGTCTACTTTATACTTCTGTTTAAAAAAATCAAATAAAAACTTTGTTTCCTCTACTTCTTCCCGCTCAAATACTTCCTTATTTTCGTCAAGGTAATTAACCAAATGAATAATATCTGATTGTCTTAAAAACTTTATAAAAACCAAATCTGCTACCCTCATCTCCCTTTTTAGTTTATAATTAACCCTTCATGATGATAGATTCCTTCTTGATTTTGAATACTAACAACATAATTTCCTTTTGCTATTCCCTCCAAATTCAGTACAATTAAGTTTTCTCCTTCAAATAAGAAATATTTTTGTTTATACATACACCCTCCTTTACTATCATAAATTTTGATTGTAACAAAACCTGAGCTATATGTGTTGACCTTTAAGTTTAATGCCCCCAAACTAGAACTATAGGGGTTAGGATATAATGCCATAAACTCTGCACCTATAAAATCAATAACTTTAATAGTTGAAAACTCTGAATTTCCATTGAAGTCAAATTGCTCTAACCTATAATAAGATTTTCCGATATAAGGTTTATAGTCCTTAAATAGGTAGTTTGACATTTGTACACTTGTCCCCATTCCATTTACCTGTCCTACTTCATACCAATGAACTCCATCTTTTGACTTTTGTACAGAAAAATAATCATTATTTAACTCAGATAATGTTCTCCAATTTAATAAAACATACTTCTTATTTTTCTCTACTACTGTAAAGTCTAATAGTTCTACTGGTAATGGATTATTTTCTTCCGATAAAGTCCAAGTTTTATAAAAGCTAGTTGTTGTGGGAACTCCTGTTACATTAGTAATTGGAAAAGCATCTATTCCACTACTAGGATACTCCCAAATATTTAAACTTGGATTATAATACTGAGCCTTTAAAGTTCCAGAATTAATGGTATTACCAACGGCCAATCGTTCAGCATTATCATAGCTAAAACTCAACATTCCCACTGGTTGAGTTGAATATCCTTTAGCTTCAATAGTCCAAAACCGATCAATTACATAAGCTGAGTTATTCGTGAATCCATTAACTCCAAACATATTTAATACACCACTAGGTAAATAATCCATATTATTCCATGAATTAATATTGTCGTTATCTGTATGCGTTGAAAACAAAACTTCTCCCATACCAACTCCTCCTGATGAAAGATTTAGTATAGTTGGAATTTTCACCCCATTTTGAGTGGTAAAAGGAACTATATATTCTCCAATATTATTTCCTATTTTCCAATCAACCACATTGTCCTCTGATTCTGAAATAATATTTCCTCCTGCTCCTTTTAATGTAATAGCATTAGAGTTAGAATTTGAAAGTACTAAATGTGCTCCTCCATCTAGATTAATATAGCTGTTATTATTAAATACTACTCGTTGAGCCTGTATAAAATTGGATCTTCCCAAAAAGAAGCTTACCAATATAAAAAGTGTGTGTGCTTGCATTACTATCTCGTTTACAATTATTTTTCTCTAACAATTGTAACAAGTTTGTATACCCGAAAACTTGTTTTAATATAAATTACAAAAAACAAGCTGATTTAATTTTGCCTAAGCCAAATGTATAAGTTTTTTCTTTTATATGCAATTTTATCCCACAACATACAATTTCATAGACACCTTTAAAACAGCCATAAACTTGATTCAAACATAGACTTGAAACCTCAATAAATAAAGGTTAGCATATCTTTATGTAAACCATTACCACCTATACAATGCACATTTTAGCCTTATATCATACCATTAAATCAAAAAGTAAGCTTTTCCTCTGAATAAATAAACTATTAACTTAACTTATCCGTTCTTAATGGGAAAATAAATTCAGATAGATTGCTATCTTTAAGAATTATTTTCAAACCTAACACTATGAAGTATTTTCTTATTTTTAGTTTTATGATTTCAGTTTCCATTCTTGCCCAAGAAAAAACTAGACGTATCCCCATTACAATGGAAGATGGAATCAAAGCTATTGTTGAAGTAGATAATCGTCAAAAAAAAATAACTCCAAAGAGCCATCATACCTATACTTGGTACAAAGCTAAATCCATACTTCATACAGAAGGTGCTTATCAAGGAGACCTTTTACATGGTATGTACCAAGAAAATTATCCTTCTAAACAACTTAAAGTACAGGGGAACTATAAATATGGATTAAAGAATGGTATATGGCGTTACTGGGATAAAAATGGAAAGCTAATCAAAGAGGAAAAGTGGAAAAGTGGAACCTTAGTATTACCCAAAGTTAAAACACCTAAAACACCTAAAACACCTAAAACACCTAAAACACCTAAAACACCTAAAGTTACTGACAGTCCTAAAACTGACAAAAAAAAGGACTCAAAAAAAAAGGAGAAAAAAGAGAAAGTAAAAGAGGAAAAGTCAATACAAACTAAGACAACTAAATAAAATAACAATTGATGCATAAAGTTGAAGGGAATGCTTTAATATACTCGTTATTTATCGTGTTAGTAATTAGCTCGATTGTGACTTTGGTATTAATGATTTCCAAATACTCTGCTCAAAATGTTATCACTTTTCAACAAGGCATTCAAAAACAGTATAGCCTTAACTCAGGAATAGAATTACTCTTATCCAATGATGCTTTTCAAGAGCTCAATACCACAAAAAAAGTTACATTATTTTCCAATTCTCAAGACGAAATTATCACCAAACGAATGCAATGGGGACTTTATGAGATAATAGGTGTAACGAACAACACTACAACTAAGTATGGAGTGATTGGTTATCAGACTATAAATCAACCTACACTTTATCTAACTAATACTAACCAATCTTTAAAAGTTGCAGGAAATACTCGACTTGAAGGAACGGCCTATCTTCCTGAAAAAGGGGTTGAACGTGGAAACTTAACAGGTCACGCCTATAGAGGCGACAAATTAATCTATGGAAAAAAGTTGAAGAGTCAAAAATCGCTTCCTTCATTAAACAACACACTCTTAAAATACCTTGAATCTAAAGAATCTCCTTTAGATTCGATAGTCTTATGGAATAATTATACAGATTCAATCACCCAACATTTTGATCAAAAAACATTACACTTTATTTCGTCATCAAGTATTGATATTGGCAATCAAAAAATAAATGGGAATGTAATCATTGAATCCAATAAATCAATTAGTGTTGCTACAAACTCAAATTTAGACAATATTGTACTAATAGCACCCTTTATTAGTATTGCAGATGGATTTAATGGAATATTACAATTACATAAAAGCCCTGCATCTCATTTTTGTGGTGACTTGGTTTGCTGGTTTATTTTATATTCCAAGATTATTTGTGTATCAAATTGAAGCCTTTCATAAACCTTCTCCTGAAAAGGAAATCCTTGGGAAACAATTAAAACTAATGGCAAAGCGGTTATGGACTATCATTACATGGCCTTCTGCAATTTTAGCAACAGGTTTTGCCATCTGGTTAATTATTTTGCAACCCTTTTGGTTACAACAACCCTGGATGCATGTTAAACTTACTTTTGTCGTGTTATTAATCATCTACCATTTAAAAACACATCAATATTTTAAACAATTGCAACGTGATGAAGTGAAAAAAACATCCAACTTTATGCGACTATGGAATGAAGGAGCCACATTTATTTTATTTGCGGTGGTCTTTCTTGTAATTCTTAAGAGTGCAATAAACTGGGTATTTGGTGTTGTTGGTATCATTGTGCTTGGGATATTACTGATGTTAGGGTTTAAAGTCTATAAAAATATCCGACAGAAAAACCCTGAAGCTTAATATTGGCGTAATTATTGTTACATTTAAACCTGTAAATATCTAGATTCACTACAAATTTTCAGATGAGGTTAAATAAACTGTCTTTACGTGTTCGTATATTTTTTGCCATGATATTATTGGTGCTTATTGCATCTATATTGATTGCTGCTGTTACGATTTACCAATACAATGAAGAAGCTATTGACTACCATAGAGAGCGACTAGAGCGAAAAGAAGTCGCTATTATTAGTGATATAAATTATGTAATTAAAGAAACAACTTATCCTGTAGAAACGGAGAAGTTACCACTCATTTTTAAGGACGAAATTTACAGAATTGCAGCTATTCACGGACTCAAAATCAATCTTTACGATTTAGATGGAACCTTATTA
>JAUHZI010000209.1 GCA_030426105.1 Bacteroidia bacterium
TTATAGATGGCAATTTCAGTAATTCCTTCCTCGTTGTATTTTCCTCCAGTAGTTTCTATGTCTAAAATAGCGTACAAATCTCTCCCTTTTTTTAAGCTGATTTATGTAAATCTAAGCAATATAATTTCTAACTCCAAAAATTGAGCTTCCTATTCGTACCATAGTACTGCCATTTTGTATGGCTAACTCATAATCACCACTCATACCCATTGAAAGAATTGATAAATCGGGGTATTTTTCCTGATTTTTATTGAAGAAATTAGCTAATGATGAAAACTCCTCTTGTAATTGTTCTTGGTTGTCTGTAAAAGTGGCCATTCCCATTAAGCCTACTATTTTTACATTTTTTAACTCTTTGAATTCTTCTGAAGCTAAAATATCTTCAATATCAGTAAATGGTAGGCCAAATTTGGTATCTTCTTTAGCAATTCGAGCTTGTAGCAAACAATTAATAACTCTATTATGTTTTTTGGCTTGCTTATCTATTTCTTTTAATGTTTTAAAGCTATCTACACCATGAATTAAATCAACAAAATGTGCCATATACTTAACCTTATTACGTTGTAAATGGCCAATCATGTGCCATTTTATGTCTTTAGGTAATTCATCGTATTTAGCTACCATTTCTTGTATTTTATTTTCACCAAAAATACGCTGACCAGCATCATAAGCTTCTTGTAAATCAGCAATAGGTTTGGTTTTAGAAACAGCAACTAACGTTACATTTTCTGGTAGAGTTGATTTTATTTTTTGAAGATTTTCTTTAATTCCAGTAATCATAATAGTTGTTTGTCAGATCTTATAATCTAAAATTCGTAAATAGTTAAAGCACTTCTTAATTTTGGTTCTATATAGGTTGTTTTTGGTGGCATCATTAAACCAGCATCAACAATAGTTTTTAGTTCTTGAATGTTAGTGGGTAACATTCCAAAAGAAACTTTAAACTCACCACTATCTACTTTTGTTTTTAGCTCTAATCCGTCAGATTTATCTTGTGAGTATACAATTTTAGAAGCGTTTCTAATATCCTCAATTCCTAAAATAGGTTCTAATACAGTTGTGTATAAAATATAAGCATCCAATTGGCTTAAACAGTCGGTAAAATTATAAGCTGATTTACGTAAATACAATGCATAAAACTCACCATTTAAGTACATACTAAAATGATGCTTTTCTTTAGGTCTATAAAGTTCTTGTCCACGGTTTTCAATTCTAAAATGGGTGTCAAGTTCCATTAAAAGTTCTTCAGGAGTTAATCCGTTTAAATCTCTTATAAATCTATTGAATTCATAAATTTTTACCTGACTTTCAGGTAATAGGTAGCTCATGAAAAAGTTATAGTCTTCTTTTCCGGTGTGCTCAGGATTGTTTTCAGCTAAATTTTGTGCTAATAAACACGAAGATGTTGAACGATGATGTCCATCTGCAATATATAAGGTGTTAACATCATTAAACGCTTTAGCTATTTCTTCAACATCTTTCTCATCACTTATCACCCATAAAAAATGTAAATCCTTATCAGATGTAGAAAACTCATACTCAGCTCTTTTTTTCTGATATTTTTTTACAATAGAATTAATTACAGTATTATCAGGATAGGTGAGTAGTACAGGTTCTGCATTAAAGCCTGTATTTTTTAGATAGTTTTCAAACAGTAATTCACGTTCTTTTAAAGTGTCTTCATGCTTTTTAATAACTTCATTATGATAATCTTCAACTGAAGTTGCTGCGATTATTCCACAGAAATTATCATTTGGAGTTATTTTTTGATATACATAATATGCTGGGGCTTCATCTTGCTTAAAGACTTCATTTTCTTTAAACTCTAAATAACGATTGTGTACCAATTTAAAGCGTTGCTCTCCTGTTACATCTTGTTTATGATATTTATAACCTGGGTTAATTACATGTAAAAAAGTGTATGGATTAAAATCGAGTTTTGCTCCAATTTCCGCAGGGGTATAAATTTCGTATGATTTAGAAGATACTAAAGCGACTTTGTCTCGAGTGGCTCTAACAGCTTTAAATGGTTTTACAATTGCCATAGATTATTCGCTTAGTAATTCGATGATTTTATTAGCAAGTTCAATTCCAGCTCTATCTTTTGCTTCAACAGTTGAAGCACCGATATGAGGTGTCATCGATATTTCAGGATTCATTAATAGTTGAATTTCTGGCCTCGGTTGACTTTCAAAAACGTCTAATCCTGCATATTTAACTTTTCCGCTTTCTATAGCTTTTACTAAATCAACTTCATTTAAAACACCTCCATGAGAAGTATTTATAATTCCTACACCGTCTTTCATTTTATTTAATAAAGATGTTTCGACAACATATCCTTCTTGTGCAGGAAGGTGTAAGGTTATAAAGTCTGACTTTGATAATAGGTTATCTATAGTTTCTGTTTCAATAAAGAAATCTACCGATTGACCATCGAAAAAAGGAATTGTGATAGTTGCATTATCTACTTCAGCATCACTAGCTATTACTTCCATACCCAAAGCTAATGCAGTTTTTGCAACTTCCTGTCCTATGGTATCAAACCCAATAATTCCTAATGTTTTACCTCTTAATTCAGTTCCTTGTGAGTATTGCTTTTTTAAAGCATTAAAACGCATGTCTCCTTCTAAAGGCATTTCACGGTTCGATTGATGTAAAAAACGAACCATTCCGAATAAATGTGCAAATACTAGTTCCGCAATTGAAGTAGCAGAAGCATCTTCGCTATTCACAACGTGAACTCCATTATCAATAGCATAATCAACATCAATATTATCCATTTCGGTTCCTAAACAAGCAATAAGTTTAATGCTTGGGCAAGCATCAATTAACTCTTGTCGTACTTGTGTAGTATTACCTACTGTAATAGCATCAATAGTATGGTCGTTTATATAGTTTTCTAATTGCTCTTGTGCAACTTTAGTGTTTATTACTTCAAAGCCTTTGTCTTCTAAAGCTTGTATTCCGCTAGCGGAAATTCCATCGGTCACTAATATCTTCATCGTTCTTTATATTAAAAATGCCATTATAAAAAATGACGTTGTATCTAACTTATTCTTTCTAATTCTTGCATTACATCTACTAAGGCCTGGACACTGTATAAAGGTAAGGCGTTGTACATGCTTGCACGGTAACCACCAACACTTCTATGACCACTTAATCCATTGATATTGGCTTCTTGCCACATTTTATCAAACTTAGCTTGTAAGTTTTTATCAGCTAAGGTAAAAGTAGCATTCATATGGCTTCGGTCTTCTATAGCAGCGACTCCTTTAAATAAAGGGTTTCTGTCTATTTCACTATATAACAGTGCTGATTTTTTCTCATTCACTTTTTCAATGAATTCGATACCTCCTAAATCTTTTAACCATTGCAAAGTTAACATGGAAGTATATACTGCAAATACAGGAGGTGTATTAAACATACTTTCTTTATCAATAATTATTTGATAATTTAACATTGAAGGGATTTGACGTTCTACTTTTCCTAAAATGTCTTCTTTTATTACAACAAGTGTAGTACCAGCTGGTCCCATATTTTTTTGAGCCCCTGCATAAATCAAATCAAACTTTGAAAAATCCAATTCACGAGAAAAAATATCAGAACTCATATCACATATCATTGGAACAGAAGTCTCTGGAAAACTCTTCATTTGTGTTCCATAAATAGTGTTATTACTAGTACAGTGGAAATAATCTACATCAGTAGGAATTTCATATGCTTTAGGTATATAACTGAAGTTTTTATCTTTTGAAGAAGCTACTTCTACTAATTCGCCAAATAGTTTAGCTTCTTTAATTGCTTTGTCACTCCAAGTTCCTGTATTTAAGTAAGCTGCTTTCTTGTTTAATAGGTTATAAGCAACCATTAAAAATTGCATACTAGCTCCACCTTGTAAAAACAATGCTTTGTAGCCTTTATTTTCTAGTCCTAATAATTCTAATGCTAAATTTCTCGCTTTTTCAATTACATCAACAAAAGGTTGACTTCTGTGTGATATTTCGATTAAAGATAAATTGTCACTATTAAAATTAATAATAGCGTCAGATGCTTTTTTTAGCACTTCTTCAGGTAAAATACAAGGTCCTGCACTAAAGTTATGTTTTTTCATTTGTGTTGTTGTGTTTTGCTACACAAAGGTGCAAATTTATATAGAGACTCTTTTAAATTTTAGCTAAAAATTCTAGTGTGTTTACACCATCGGCATAGTTCCATAACTTTGGATGTTGTGTTTGTCCAAACGCTATTTCATTTTCAATAAAATTATTGGCTACAATACACTGAATTTGATCTCTGTCTTCCCACAGTTTAATTTTTAAATCATCTGCATTGTCATAATACTCATAAAAAACAGAAGCGATAGGAGAGGCGTAGCTTTTATCTTCTTTAATCATTAAAAAACCATTCTCTAGAATGTCAAATTCGCTCATTAAATACACTGCTTTGTTGTAATCATAATTATTAGCATATTTAGTATTATTAATGATTTCATGTTGTTGATACATTCCGTTGAAAAAAGCATCAAAATTATAATCTTTTGGGATGAATACTTTAGAAACTGAGCGACAACC
>JAUHZI010000210.1 GCA_030426105.1 Bacteroidia bacterium
TGTGTAGGAGGAGGAAGTAATGCTGCTGGTGCTTTTTATCATTATTTAGAGGATGAAGAAGTGGAATTAATCGCAGTTGAAGCAGCAGGATTAGGAGTGAACTCTGGAGAAAGTGCTGCGACATCACAATTAGGAGAAGTAGGAGTTATTCATGGAAGTAAAACCATTTTAATGCAAGATGAGTACGGACAAATTGTAGAACCGTATTCGATTTCAGCAGGATTGGATTATCCAGGAGTTGGTCCTTTGCATGCTTATTTACATGAAACAAAACGCGCAACGTTTATGAATGCTACTGATAAGGAAGCTTTAGATGCTGCCTACGAGCTAACAAAAATAGAAGGAATTATTCCTGCTTTAGAAAGTGCACATGCCTTGGCAGTATTACCGAAAATGAATTTACAAAAAGATCAAGTTGTGGTGGTGAATTTATCAGGAAGAGGAGATAAAGATTTAGAAACGTATATAAAACATTTAAGCTAATAGCCTCTGGCTAATGGCTAAAAGCTATTAAAAATGAACTCAATTCAAGATATATTCAATCAAAAAGAAAACGATTTACTATCAATTTTCTTTACGGCAGGTTTTCCAAAATTAGACGATACCACAAAAATTATTACCGAATTAAGTAATAGCGGAGTCAATTTTATAGAAGTAGGTTTGCCATATTCTGATCCATTGGCTGATGGTCCTACTATTCAGCATAGTAGTGATGTAGCCTTACAAAACGGCATGAACCTCGATGTGGTTTTTAAGCAATTAGAGTCGATTAAAGATTCAAATAAAACGCCTTTGGTATTAATGGGCTATTTGAACCAAATTATTAAATACGGGGAAGATAGGTTCTGTAAAGAAGTAAGAGATTGCGGAATTGACACTGTCATTATTCCCGATTTACCTATGGTTGAATACGAGAACCATTATCAACAGTTATTCAAAAACTACGGAATTACAAATGTGTTTTTAATTACGCCACATACTTCAGATGAACGTATCCGTAAAATAGATGCTTTATCAGATGCTTTTATTTATGTAGTTGCTTCAGCATCTATTACAGGTGCTAAAGGCGAAGTTTCCGAAGAACAAATCAATTATTTTAAAAGAATTAAAGCGATGAATTTACAAAGTAAGCTTATTGTTGGTTTTGGTATTTCAGATCATAAAACATTCTCTACTGCCTGTGAATATGCAAACGGAGCAATTATTGGTTCAGCTTTTATAAAAGAGCTAGAAAAAAAGGGAGTTGAAGGAATTGGTGATTTTGTGAAAACTGTTAAGAACTGTTAATATATTCCTAATTTTATTAGAGTTTTAGTCATAATGAAGTAATTTGGGGATTTAAAAAATCAAACAACATGACTAAAAAGATATTCTTAGGGGTGGCTTTAATAGCAAGTAATTTTTTATTTGCGCAACATACGTTAATTCGTAAGCCTGTGATAAGCCCTGATGCTTCTCAAATGGTATTCAGTTATTATGGCGATATTTGGCTATATAACTTTAACAATCAGCAAACAAAAAGGTTGACCATTCATAAAGGTTACGAAAGCAACCCTGTTTGGAGTACAGATGGAACTGAAATTGCATTTTCATCAAATAGAAAAGGAAATGATAATGTATTTGTAACCTCAGTAAAAGGAGGAATCCCCAAACAATTAACATACTATCCAACAGCTAATGTTCCTACAGATTGGACAAAAGAAGGAGATATAGTTTTTACTACAGGTCGAGTGTTAAGAGGTCCTGAGTGGGATAAACAAATGTATGTAGTTAATGAAAAAGGAGAAACCCCCCGACGTTTATTAACTGCCTATGGAGAAATGGCTTCCGTATCACCAAATGGAAAATTAATTGCTTTTACCAAAGGAGCATGCCGTATTGCTCGTGAAGATTACTCAGGTTCTGCGCAACGTGATATTTGGGTTTATAATACTGAAACAGATGAATATCATCAAATAACAACAAGTAATAAGAACGATCATTCTCCAGCTTGGGATGCAGCCGGAAATTTATATTATATAGGTGCAAAAAGTGGACGTTATAATATTTATAAGCAAGCAATTTCATCAAATGGAACTACTGATGGAACAGCTACTCAATTAACGCGACAAACTAAAGATGGTGTACAGACATTTTCGGTAAGTAACAGCGGGGTAATTGTTTATACTAGTGGAGCTGATACGTTCAAATTAGTAAATGGGAAAACTCAAAAAGTTAATTTAGATATTGTTTCAGACAATCGTTTTGAAGAAGAAGAAACCAAAACAGTTTCAGGAGACATTAGTAATTATGCGGTTTCACCGAATGGTAAAAATGTAGCTTTAGAAATTAATGGAGAAATCTTTGTTAAGGAAAACAATAAGGAAAAGAAGCGTTCAAACAATGTAAGCAAGCATCCTTATAGAGATATTAATCCACAGTGGTTAGACGATAAAACAGTTGTTTTTTCTTCTGACAGAGATGGGGTTTATAAACTGTATAGCGCTGTGTCAACAGATACTTTAGTTGGCTTACACCGTAGTTTAAAAACCAAAGTAAAAAAACTAACAATCAGTAAAGACGATGTTGAATATTCATTAGTATCTCCTGACGGAAAAAAGATTGCTTACCAAGTAGGAAGAGGAATTTTAATGATTGCTGATGTTAAAAAAGGTAAAATAACAAATGCTAAAGAATACTCTAACTCATGGGCAGCAGCAGAGGGAGTTTCATGGAGTCCAGATAGTAAATACATAGCCTATTCTCAAGAAGATTTAAATTTTGATAGTGAAATTTTTATCCAGTCAATTGAAAAACCATCTACCAAAATGAATGTGTCTATGCATCCAAGAAGTGACCGTAATCCAGTTTGGAGTGCTGACGGAAAAAAGTTAGCGTTTTTATCAAACAGAAGCGGAATTAATTATGATGTATGGATGGTCTGGTTAGAAAAGTCTGATTGGGAGAAATCGAAGTTAGACCACGAGGAAGGATCTTATTATCCTGAGAAGAAAATAGAACCTTCTAAAGAGAAAGAAGCAAAAAAAGGAAAGAAAAAGAAGAAAAAAGAAGTAGTAGTAAAAATAGATGAGGACAAAATTTATGATCGCTTAGTACAGGTTACTTCTTTACAAGATGATGAGTATAGTCCAGTATTTAGTGCTGATAGTGATTTTATTTATTTTTCAGCAACTAACCCTGCTACAGAAAAAAGAAGTACATATAAAGTTAAATGGGACGGTAGCAAACCAAAATTAGTTAAAGGTGTAGCCAACGCAAGAAACTTTACTGAAAATAAAGGGAAAATTTACTTTACTTCAAAAGGAAGATTAGCTGAATTAAACACAAAATCAGATAAGGTAACAAGGTTACCACACACTGCTACTTACACTACTCACAGAGACGAAGTTTTTCAGCAGGTTTTTGAAGAAGGTATACGAGCATTGACCGCTGGTTTTTATGATCCAGAATTTCATGGTTATAATTGGAATGCCTTGGTAAAAAAATATAAGCCATGGGTATTGTCAGCAACTACACAACAAGATTACACATATATGTTTAATTTGTTGCTAGGACAATTAAACGCGAGTCATATGGGCTACCGTGGAAGTGCGCCAAGAAATACAAATGATAAGGTTGGAGTATTAGGATTAGAAGTAGAGAATACTAAAAAAGGAGTTAAGGTTTCTTATGTGTTACCAAATTCAGTAGCAGATAAATCTACAAGTAAATTAAAAGTAGGAGATATTATTACAGCTATTAATGGACAAGAAATTAAAAAGAATACGAATTTTTACAGTTTACTAAAGAATACACAATCAAAAGAGATTTTATTGAGTTTAGATAATGGTAAAGATGTAGTGTTACGTCCAGAAAGATCGTTAAGAAGGCTGCAATATGAAGAATGGGTAAATTCTAGAAAGAAATTGGTAGATGAGTATTCAAATGGTCAATTAGGATATATTCATATTCAAGGAATGAATATGCCAAGTTTTGAGCGTTTTGAACGTGAACTAAAAGCAAGTGGGTATGGTAAAAAAGGAATTGTAATTGATGTACGTTATAACGGTGGTGGTTGGACTACAGACCGATTAATGGCGGTATTAAATGTAGACCAACATGCATATACAGTACCAAGAGGAGCAGCTAAAAGTTTAAAAAATCATCAGAAATTTAAAGGAAATTATCCATTTAATGAGCGAGCTATTTTATCTGTAAACACAAAACCTATGGTAGCTTTATGTAATGAAAATAGTTATTCAAATGCAGAGATTTTCTCGCACGCGTTCAAAAATTTAGGTTTAGGAAAATTAGTAGGGCAACCAACTTTTGGAGCAGTAATTTCTACAGGAGGTAAACGTTTGCAAAACGGGTATATTCGTATGCCATTTAGAGCGTGGTATGTGAAAAAATCTGGAAAGAATATGGAGAACGAGGCCCCAGCAGTACCAGATTATTTAGTAAAAAACGCACCAGGATGGAAGGATAGAGGAGAAGATGCTCAATTAAAAAAAGCAGTTGAGGTGTTGTTACAAGATATTAAGTAAT
>JAUHZI010000041.1 GCA_030426105.1 Bacteroidia bacterium
GTCAGGAAATACGCTTTCGTTGACAGGAGATGGAACAACAGTAGACTTATCAGCTTATTTAGACAATACCGATGCACAAGATATCTCCTTATCAGGAACAAATTTAAGTATCGATAATGGAAGTACACTTGATTTAGTAGCATTCATGGATAATACAGATGATCAGGATTTAACAGCTGCAACTTTAACAGGAACTACATTAGAAATTGAAATAGAAGGTGGAGCTGCAGTGTCAGTGGATTTATCTCCTATATTATCAGATGTAGAAGCTCAGATTGCAGATCATGAAGCTAGAATAGCAGAGCTGGAAGCATGTGCATGTGGAGGAATGTTAAAAGTAGAGGAACATGATGAGGTAAAAGCAATATTATATCAGAATATCCCTAATCCATTCAATAATACTTCAATGATTAAGTATTATATTCCAGAGGGAGTTAATTCAGCTAATTTGGTGATTAGTTCATCAATGGGACAAATCATATCAAACATTAATATTGTAAATAGTGGATATGGTCAGGAGCATGTAAATGCAGAAGGATTAGCTCCAGGAACATATTATTATTCTTTATATATAAACGAAGTATTATTTGATAGTAAGGCTATGATTGTTCAATAGTAGTCATTAAAATAAAGTAAAATAAAAAAGCTCTTTTGTAATTCAAAAGAGCTTTTTTTTGCGTTAAAATCACTTCCTCATTTAAAGGATTTAAGCTAAATTAGCAACTAAAAATAGAATATGTATAGCGGAAATATCAGGAAAATGAGGTCTAAATTAGTGAACGGGAAAGTGGAATACCAATTACCGCTATATCATATTTTAGAACCTAATCATTTTATTCCGATGAATGAATTAATAGGCCAAACTATAAGTATGCAGTTTGATCATGCTATACATTGTGTTGCTACTGGAAAAAAAATAAAAAAAACTTTTGGTAATGGGTTAAGCTATGATGCCTATAAAAACTCTCCATTGGCTGTTCCGAGTATTATAAACCCTGAGTTAAGCCGAATTCATGAAGGTGTAGCCTTAAGAGATGAAGCGTGGGAGATAGAGCATCATTTAAAACCTCATGTTGTTTATCTTTCTAAAACGGCTGGGGTAAAAGTAGGAGTTACTCGTACAACACAAATGCCAACACGTTGGATAGATCAAGGAGCTTCAGAGGTAATTGTTTTAGCAGAAACTCCATATAGACAAGCAGCAGGTTTGATAGAAGTTGAATTAAAGCAATATATTTCTGATAAAACAGCTTGGCAACGTATGTTGAAAGGAGAACTCAGCCAAGATAATTTGATAGATAGAAAAAACGAATTGTTAACTAAGTTACCAGATGAGTTGCTGAAGTTTGTTTTAGAGGATGATGCTATTCATACTATTGAGTACCCTATTGAAGAGCATCCAACCACGGTAAAAAGTATGAAGTTGGATAAGGTGCCATTGTTTGAAAAGAAGTTGGTAGGGATAAAGGGACAATATTTGATTTTTGATGATAATACAGTGATGAATGTTAGAAGCCATGAGGGCTATCATATTTCTTTGTCAATTTAATTGTCGTTTTGTTGATAACAATTACGGATTAATGACTAAAAACTTTAGTTATTTGCTTGTTAATAAGAAAAATATTGTTATAATTGTCTTAACAAAAATTAACACATATTAACTATTTAAAACATCAAAATTATGAGTGAAGAATTATTAGATTCAGCAACTGGAGAACCAAATGGAGAAAGACCTACATTCTTAACAGTTCTTTGTATTTTAACATTTATTGGTTCTGGATTAGGAATCTTAGGAAGCATTTTAATGGTAGTTGGAGCTGGAGCTTTAGCAGGATATTTAGGTGGAGCTGCTGCTGGTGGTGGTTTAATCTGGTCAATCTTAGGGTTAATATCTAGCGCTTTATCTTTCTATGGAGCATTACAAATGTGGAAATTAAAAGCTCAAGGGTTTATGATTTATGTAGCAGGTGCTGTTATCGGAATGGCTTCTGGTGTAATCGCTTCTTTATCTTTAGGAGTAGGAATAAACTTCATGGGGTTAGTTTTCCCAATCTTATTTATTGTTCTTTACAACATGAATAGAAAACACTTAACTGCTTAATAAAAGTAGTTTATACAACAAAAAAACTCAACTATTTATAGTTGAGTTTTTTTTTGAAATATTCTATCGTAATTGATGTTTATTAAGCTTCTACATTAAGTACAAATCCAATTCCGTGTATGTTTTTGATATTAATATTTTCATCAGCTTTTAAATACTTTCTTAGTTTAGTTATGAATACATCAAGACTACGTCCATTGAAATAGTTATCGTCACCCCAAACCATATTTAAAATAAGCTCTCGTTCAATAACTTTACCTTTTTGCTTACTTAATAATTTAAGTATCTCAGCTTCTTTTTTGGTTAGTTTACGTTCTTCTTCCCCTTCTTTACGTAATTTATAATTAGAAGTGTCAAAAGTATATGAACCAATATTAATATCAGAGCTTTCAACTTTTTCTGTTACACCGCTTCTTTTCAAAATAGCTTCAATTCTTAATTGAAGTTCATCCATATTGAAAGGTTTAGTGATGTAATCATCCGCTCCAATTTTGAATCCTTTGACTTTATCTTCAGCTAATGATTTTGCCGTTAAAAAGATAATAGGAACAGTTTGATTAATTTTTCGAATATCTTCAGCAAGGCTAAATCCATCTTTTTTTGGAAGCATGACATCTAAAAGGCATATGTCGTATTGATCTTTATTGAAAGCCAAAAGTCCTTCTTTTCCGTCTTTGCTCAAATGAACGTGGTAGTTAGATAAACTAAGACTGTCTTGAATAACAAACCCTAGATTCATATCATCTTCAACCAGTAAAATTTTTATTTTTTCACTCATCGTGTAAATTTTAGTATTCAAAATACAATTAAATATCTTTAAAGATAATTAAAAATATTTAAGTTGTCTAAAATCAAATTTAGGCAGCTTAAATTCTTGTAAATAGAATATTATATTAATCCATTTACTATGTACTCTAAAATTGTACCATTCTTTTGTGTGTTAGGATTTAATAATGCTTCAGAGATAAACTCGGGGCGCTTAATGAGCTTTCGTTCCATCATTTCAACAATTGTATTATAGTTCTTGATAGAAGTCTTCCCAATTAATAAAGGAGTTAAATCGTAACCACTATTCCATAATTTGTAAAAATGGGCAAAGCCTTTTAGGTACAAATAGTCTTTTGTAAAACCTCCACCTCTAAATACACGTGTGATAATTATAAAAGCATCCTCTCTGTCAACGTTATATTCATTGGTAATGTAGTTGAAGATTGTTTTAAAATCACTTTTTTTGACCATCATGTCAATACAAATTACCCTTAGAGCCAACACTCTTAACCGTTTTAGTGTTAAGTTTCCTGATAAGTATTCGGAGAGTACAGCTAAACCTTCTTGCGTATAAGTGTTGACAGGAGTACCAACATTGAACAACTTTATTGGTTGTAAATTAGAGTTCATGGTTGTGACCATATGTACCCCAATTTCATGATGCACTAAGAAGTCTAATTCTTTTTGACTAAAAAGTGCGTTTTCTTTAACAAGTACTTTTTTCTGTTGATTCAAAACCATAGCTTCAGCAGCTAAATCTTTGCTGATTCCAACATTAGCTTTAAAACCATAAAAGTCGAAGCTTTCTTCAAAAGCACTCTTAGCATCAATTGCAGTTAATTTCTTACCTGTTTTTCGTTCGTCAGGAATTTTTGGTAAGCTCATTAAATAACGTGCATTTCTCAAGTCTTTATCACTTGGACTACCAAAATATCCCAAAGAGTTATATAAAAATCGTTTTGTTCCTATTGTTGCTAATAAGTCGATTTTATCAGCATACGCACTAATCGTTGTTTCATACATCTTTTGAATTTCGATGTCCTCAATCCTATCAGCTTTGATTGCGTATAATTTTCTTTTTAGTAAATAAGGGTCAATTTTTATTGGGCGATATTTAAATGTAGGATTAATAGTGTACTGACTCTTAAAAAAGGCCTTTTTTTCTTTTTCAATATTAATAGGGTTAACAAATTGAAGGAGTTCAAAATTTTTAACAATCTCATATAGCTGTCGATCAATTTTTAGAACCTCAGGATCTATTTGGTTGTCCAATAGCGTGCTCTTACGCTTAGATTGCCAGTTTGTTGTAGACAAAGCAAAAGCATTAGCATGGTTTAGAATAGCTTGTTTTAAAGAGCTTTTAAGTGATTTAATTACATTAGGATAACCTATCCCTTCTAGTTCATCACAATAGATTTTTTTGACTTCTGTAGCTAAAACTAATGTTTTTTCAAAATGCTTGGTTATGAAAGCAAGATTGTATCCCCTCCCTTTAAAAACATCATCAATTGCAGAAGTAGTCTCTATTTCAGGGATTGTAATGTTCTCGAGTTCTTTATTCCAAGAAAGAACATGATTTTTAAATTTTGGATCAACTTTTTCAGCACCAATATTGAAAACAGGGACCTTTCTATCCCATCTTCTGAAATTATAAGAATGCATATCGTAAACGACACAGCCGTCGAACAATTCTTCTAATTTTTTAATCAATGCATAAGTGACACGGTAGTAATTGGTATGTTTCTTTAATGACGCTTGTTTTTCCCCTTTGGTTAGAGGTTTTGTCCATACTTTTTTACCCCAAGCTTCTTCAAAGATGCAATCTTCAGGAGCTCTATTTAAGTCATATTCATAGCGAGAATCATTTCCTACCAATGTGATAGGAAGTGCAGCAATAAATTCATCGGTATAAGGGTCTTCCTCATACCATCTTTCGTAATCATTTAGAGCAGCTTTCTCTTTTAATTCTGGCCTTAAATTCCCTCCAGCGTGAATAGCTGTACAAACGTAGGGAACATATCGATTTATTTTTATTTGAAAAGAATTGTCATTAGTTCTCGCCTCAAAGACCTCTTTTCGGTTTATTTTTTTTATAATTTCTTCGACAGAAAGATTAAGCATTATCTACTATTTTACGATGTTCTTGTTTACGGATAGAAAGTGAATATTCACTCTTAACTTGTTCTTCAAGATAGTTGATGATATCTTTTTGTATTTTGACTTTATATAATTTGTTGATGTCTCCAATTCCTCCAGGACTCATTACGTTTACTTCAATGAGTTTTCCTCCAATTAAATCTAATCCTGAGAAGTAAATTCCGTCAGCAACAAGTTTTTTTCCAATTCTTCTACACAGCTCTTTTTCTTCTTTGGTTAAATAGTGTTTGGCAACATGTCCTCCAGCAGATAAGTTAGAACGAGCATCTCCTTCAGCAGGAACTCTTCTTATCGCTCCAATTGGCTGGTCGTGTAGCATTAAAACCCTAACATCTCCTTTGTCAGCCCCTTCAACATAATCTTGTAAGATTACATAGTTAGATTGTTTTCCTTCTTGTCCACTGATATAGAAATCGAGTAAAGAGCTAATGTTTTGCATGGCACTTTTTTCCAGTACAATTACACCTTTGCCTCCATATCCATTAAGAGGCTTCAATATCATTTTACTACCTTCATTCTCCTTAATGATACTCTTAAGGTAGTTAATGTTTTTAGAAACATAAGTAGCAGGAATAATTTCTCTTTTAGGATCGTAATACGAAGCTGTATATATTTTGTTATTAGCCTCTCTCAGTCCTCTAATGCTATTGACAAGGAAAACATTATTTTTAACAGAATCCAAAAAGTTTAAAACTAATGGGTCAATAGGAGGGTTGGCTCTCATAAAAATAACATCAAAACCTTCTAGTGGTAACATTTTTTCTGAAAGTTCTGCATTTTTATAAAAACTAGAAAGATTAGATTTTACTTCTTGATCTTTCTTAAAAACCTTTGTTTGAGCCATGGTAAGGCTATCTCTAATGGTAAGGTTTGCAGGTGTAGCCATAGCTACAGTGTGCCCTCTTTTTACACATTCATGTATTAATATGATTGTAGAATCTTTTTTGGGATCTACTTCTTCCCAAGGGTACATGATGAAACATATTTTCATATCGCAAAGATAGTTTTTGTGTTATACGTCTTATAAGACATGTAAAACTAAACTATTTTTAAAAAAAACAAAATTTAGATGAATTAAAAAAGCGAAAGATTTAATGATGATTTATTTTTCGTTTACATGAAGAACATAAAATATTGTCTACATTGTCAATTGTTTTTATCGATTCAGCTGCATCTTGCATAACGCATGGTTTGCCAGATTGACAATGTTTTAAGCCTAGGTTGTGTCCCAATTCATGAACACAAATTTTTTGAACCCGTTCAATAAACAAGGATTGGTTAGACTTTTTGTATCTGTATGTTGAAACAATGGAACTTGGTCCAGAAACATAGCCTAAGCCAAATACTCCCCAATCTTTGTATTTATAGGCTGGTTTTTTAATTGTGCCATCAGGATTTCGTTTGGTTGTTGAAATATCTTGTTGGGTTAGGCCTAAAATGTAGTTGATACTATCAGGTTTATTACGTTTTAGGAAACGAAGTAGTGTATCTGCCCTATATCTTGGTGTTTTTACTTTGGTGAAAGCTATTTCAGGGAGACCTTTTTGAGGAAGCTTATATACCTCAAATCCATATTTACTGTTAATTGCCGAAGCAATAGAGTCCAAAACTTCATTAGATAATTGATCAAAAGGTTGTAAACCTACTTTTGTTTGTTTTTTTTGATCGCATGCAATTATTATAAAAATGAGGAGTAAAAAGAAAAATTGTTTCATTCAGTTAAAATTAGTATTTTCAATACTGAAAAAAGTTGAAAAATGTTTCGAAAAAGCTAGTGTTTTGTAATTAGCTTAACATTCAGTTAATGTAAAACAAGTACATTTGCGTAGACAATAAAAATAAAGAGATTATGGCCAAAAAGATTTTATTAGTGGACGATGAGACAGATATCCTAGACTTAATAAAATATAATTTAGAAAAAGAAGGATTTGAGGTGAAGATAGCTGATAATGGAAAAACAGCTATTAATGTAGCAAGTTCGTTTGTGCCAGATTTAATTTTATTGGATGTGATGATGCCCGAAATGGATGGGGTAGAAACCTGTATAGAATTAAGAAAAAATAGTAAGCTAAAACATGTAATTATTGCATTTTTAACCGCTAGAGGAGAGGATTATTCTCAAATTGCTGGGTTTGAAGCAGGGGCTGATGATTATATTACAAAGCCAATAAAACCAAGAGTGTTGGTCAGTAAAGTAAAAGCATTGCTGAGAAGAACAGAGCAAGAAGAAGGGGCGGCAATTGGTTCATCTAAGTTATCTATAGACGAAGAGCGTTATGTCGTTCTGTGTGAAGGAAACGAAATAGTTCTTCCTAAAAAAGAATTTGAACTATTAAAATTATTACTGTCTAAACCAGGGAATGTATTTACACGTGATAATATATTCGCTGCGGTATGGGGTAATGATGCTGTAGTAGGAGAGCGAACGATTGATGTTCATATTAGAAAGTTAAGAGAAAAAATAGGAGATAATTATATTTCTACAATAAAAGGTGTAGGATATAAATTAATATTGGAAGAATAAGGAGGTAAGAGAGCTGTATAGCTATTCTAACTGTCAAAAGAATTAATGCTGTTGTTTAAAGTTATTGCTGGAAATTATTTCAGTAAAAAAGTAAGACTTTAAACAGCAGCATTAAAAATATTGTTATTTTTGCCGTTCTAAATTAAAGTAAAAATCAATGATAAACGTAACGTTGCCAGATGGTAGTAAACGTTCTTATGAAGCAGGAGTGACTTCATGGGATGTTGCTAAAAGTATAAGTGAAGGTCTAGCAAGAAATGTACTTGCTGCTGAAGTTAATGGAGAAGTATGGGATTTAACCCGTGAGTTAACCGAGGATTCGACCGTTAGCTTATTGTCTTGGAAAGATAAAGAAGGGAAGTCGACCATGTGGCATAGTTCTGCTCATTTAATGGCAGAAGCGTTAGAGTTTTATTTCCCTGGAATTAAGTTAGCTATAGGGCCTCCAATTGAAAATGGATTCTACTATGACGTTGACTTTGGAGAGCACGAAATCCATGAAAAGGATTTAAAGAAATTAGAAGATAAGATGCTTGAGCTTGCTCGTCAGAAAAACGAGTATGTGAGAAAATCTATGCCTAAGTCTGATGCTGTGGCTTATTTTGAAGAAAAACAAGACCCATATAAGTTAGAATTATTAGAAGACTTAGAGGACGGAAATATAACGTTCTATACACAAGGTAATTTCACTGATTTATGTAGAGGACCTCATATTCCACACACAGGATATATCAAAGCTGTGAAATTAATGAGTATTGCTGGTGCTTATTGGAGAGGTGATGAAAATAATAAGCAATTAACTCGTATTTATGGTATTACTTTCCCAAAAGCAAAAGAGCTTAAGGAATATTTAGTTCTATTAGAAGAGGCGAAGAAAAGAGATCATAGAAAAATCGGTAAAGAGCTAGACTTGTTTACGTTTTCACAACGTGTAGGACAAGGATTACCAATGTGGTTGCCAAAGGGAGCTGCTTTAAGAGAGCGTTTAATTGAGTTCATGAAGAAAACGCAAACTCAAGCTGGATATGAACCCGTAGTAACACCACATATTGGACACAAAGATTTATATGTGTGTTCTGGTCACTATGAGAAATATGGAGAAGATTCATTTCAGTCTATAAAAACACCACATGAAGGAGAGGAGTTTTTGTTAAAACCTATGAACTGTCCACATCATTGTGAAATATTTAAAGCAAGACCAAAGTCATATAAAGATTTACCAGTTCGATATGCAGAGTTTGGAACAGTGTATCGTTATGAGCAAAGTGGAGAGCTGCATGGATTAACAAGAGTAAGAGGTTTTACTCAAGATGATGCGCATGTTTTTTGTCGTCCAGATCAAGTTGAGGAAGAATTTAAGAGTGTTATAGATATCATTTTGTATGTCTTTAGAGCGTTAGAGTTTAATGATTTTACTGCTCAAATTTCGTTGAGGCACAAAACAGATAGAGATAAATATATAGGATCAGAGGAGAATTGGGATAAAGCTGAACAAGCAATCATTAATGCTACAAAAGAAAAAGGATTAAATACAGTTGTAGAATACGATGAAGCTGCTTTCTATGGACCTAAACTAGACTTTATGGTAAAGGATGCTTTAGGGAGAAGCTGGCAGTTAGGGACAATTCAAGTAGATTATAACTTACCAGAACGTTTTGAGTTAGAATATGTAGGTGCGGATAACCAAAAGCACAGGCCTGTAATGATTCATAGAGCGCCTTTTGGTTCGTTAGAAAGGTTCATCGCAGTATTGATTGAGCACACGGCAGGAAAGTTTCCATTATGGTTGAATCCTGAACAAATTTCAGTCTTACCAATTAGTGATAAATACAACGAATATGCAAAAGAAGTTTTAAATTTGCTAAATAATTACGATATTCGCGGAATTGTTGATGAACGAAATGAGACAATGGGTAAGAAAATTAGAGATGCTGAAGTAAACAGAATCCCTTATATGCTTATTGTAGGAGAGGAAGAAGCAAAGTCAAAAACTGTATCAGTTCGTAAACAAGGAGAAGGAGATTTAGGAAGTTTTTCATTAGAAGATTTTGCTAAATTGATTCAAAAAGAAATAGATGAAAAATTAGTTCAGCAGTAGGGAAACCTTCTGTTGATATATTGTTTAATTAAAAACTTAGAACAATTAGACCAAGAAGAAAAAATAACTACAGAGGAAGAGTTGTCAAACAAGATCAACATCGAATCAATGAACGTATTCGAGTTCCTGAAGTTCGTTTAGTAGGGGAAGGTATTGAGCCTGGGGTATATCCTACTCAGAAAGCCTTGCAATTAGCTCAGGAGCAAGAATTAGATTTGGTAGAAATTTCTCCCAATGCTAAGCCTCCAGTTTGTAAGATTATTGATTACAAAAAATATTTATACGAACAAAAGAAGCGTCAGAAAGAGTTAAAGTCTAAACAAACGAAAGTCGTAATTAAAGAAATTCGTTTTGGACCAAATACTGATGATCATGATTTTGAGTTTAAGCTAAAACATGCGATTAATTTTCTTAAAGACGGAGCAAAATTAAAAGCTTATGTGTTTTTTAAAGGTCGTACAATTGTTTTTAAAGAGAGAGGAGAAATCTTATTGTTAAGATTTGCTCAAGCTTTAGAGGAGTATGCTACTGTAGAGCAGATGCCTCAATTAAATGGAAAGCGTATGATTATGCTTTTCGCACCAAAGAAGAAAAAATAAGTAATTCTAAACTATAAAAAAGAAGAACAAATGCCAAAGATGAAAACTAAATCTAGTGCCAAGAAACGTTTTAAGTTTACTGGTTCTGGAAAAATTAAAAGAAAGCACGCTTTTAAAAGCCACATCTTAACTAAGAAAGCTAAGAAACAAAAGAGAAATTTGACGAAGTCTGGATTAGTTCACAAATCAGATGTGAAAAACATTAAAGTACAATTGTGTGCTTAATCAATCGATAGGTTGATAAACAAAACAAAAAAATAAATACAAGCAAAGTGCTTGTATGGTTTATAGTAATTTAACCCGGTATTTAGTCCATTGAAGAGAAGAGCCCGATTAAGGGACACTAACTACCAAAAAAAACTGAACATTATGCCAAGAGCAAAAAACAGAGTAGCGAGTAGAGCTCGTAGAAAAAAGATTCTAAAACAAACCAAAGGTTATTTTGGAAGAAGAAAGAATGTATATACAGTAGCTAAAAATGCTTTAGAAAAAGGTTTAGCATATGCATACCGCGATAGAAGACAAAAGAAAAGAAATTTCAGATCTTTATGGATTCAACGTATCAATGCAGGAGCTAGACAATACGGTATGAGTTATTCTGAATTTATCGGAAAAGTAAACAAAGCGAATATTTCTTTAAATAGAAAAGTTTTAGCTGATTTAGCAATGAATCACCCTGAAGCTTTTAAAGCTGTAGTTGACGCCGTTAAATAAATTATTCATAGATTACTTATTTTTAATAAAGCCGTTTCATTCATTTGAAGCGGCTTTGTTTTTTTTAACATATATTAGTCAAGCAAATCCGTTATATTTGTAGAAGTTATGGTAGAAGAAAGATATATTTTTAATCAACAGGGAAAAGAAATAAAAAGAGGGGAAGTAACATGGAAAAGTCCTTCGAATATAGCTTTAGTAAAGTATTGGGGCAAGAAACAAAATCAAATTCCAGCAAATCCATCAATAAGCTTTACATTAAATAATTGCCATACACTAACAACTGTTAAGTATGAACAAGCTGCAGAACCTTCTTTTATGGTTTTTGTAGATGGGAAACGTGAAGAAGGTTTTGAACCTAAAATAGCAACATTTTTTAAGCGTATAGCGCAATACGTCCCATTTGTTAATGCCTTGAAACTAGAAATCCATACCAAAAATACGTTTCCTCATAGTAGTGGTATAGCTTCATCTGCTTCTGGATTGAGCGCATTAGCACTATGTGTTGTATCTATAGAAAAAGCTCTAACCCCTTCAATGAAAGCTTCTTACTTTAAAGAGAAAGCTTCATTTTTAGCACGATTAGGTTCTGGAAGTGCTTGTCGTTCGATTTACCCAGAGTTGGTTGTTTGGGGAGACAACAAGTCGTTTGAAGGAAGTTCGGATATCGTTGCTGTTCCATTTAAAGGAGCGCATCAAGTGTTTAAAGATTTTCAAGATACTATATTGTTGGTAGATAAAGGACAAAAAGTAGTCAGTAGTACAGTGGGGCATAATTTGATGCATAACCATCCATTCTCAGAACAAAGGTTTGCGCAAGCACATGATAATATGGAACGCTTAAAGTTAGCATTAGAAGAGGGAGATTTAAAAACATTTACAAAAATCGTAGAGTCTGAAGCATTAACATTGCATGCAATGATGATGACATCCAATCCCTATTTTATTTTGATGAAACCTAACACACTTAATATTATTGAGAAGGTATGGGAGTATAGAGAAAAGCACCAATTAAATTTAACCATTACTCTAGATGCAGGAGCGAATGTTCATTTATTATATCCTAAAAATGAAGCAGAACAGGCGATGCAATTAATTAAAGGTACTTTGGTTGACTTTTGTGAAAACAAAGGATATATTTGTGATGAAGTAGGAATTGGAAGTGAAGAAATTGTAAATTAGTATTTATTGTGGGGTTTTTTAAGAATATATTTGGAGGAAAGAAAGAGAAGTTGATAGCCCCTGCAGATATTTCAATATTAAAAGTAGATGTACATTCGCATTTAATTCCAGGAATCGATGACGGTTCTAAAACAATGGAAGAAACCTTAACATTGTTACAAGAATTCCAAGATTTAGGGTATCAAAAAGTAATAACAACGCCTCATATTATGAGTGATTATTACAAGAATACCCCAGAAATTATCCGTAATGGACTGAAAGAAGTAGTTAAAGCAAAAGAAGAAGCTGGTTTAACTATTACTATAGAAGTCGCAGCTGAATATAATCTAGATGCAGATTTCGAAAATTTAATAGATCAAGGAGACTTACTTACTTTTGGCGAAAAGTACCTTTTATTCGAGTTACCTTTCTTTCAAGAACCGCCAATGCTAAATGATATAATATGGAAATTGCAGACGAAAGGGTATATTCCAGTTCTAGCTCATGTTGAGCGTTATGCTTTTTGGTTTGATGACTGGGAGAAAATTCAAGAGCTCAAAGATCGAGGAGTATTATTTCAGTTAAATATTAACTCGTTGACTGGACATTATGGTCCTGAAGTCAAAAAGATGGCGGAAAAGTTAGTTGATAATAATTACATTAATCTTATCGGTTCTGACTGTCATAATATGAACCACATGACGCTAACGAAAAAAGCATTAAAACTCCCTTATTTACATAAAATTATACATTCAGAAGGTATATTGAATAAAAAGTTATGAGAAGGAGACTCTTATATATATTGATGTTGTTGTCTCAGTTCTATTTTGCTCAGAATTCATATATAGAATTATTGCAAGAAGGAGAGGGAGAAGTTACTATAGGCTACCACAATTTTTCGAAAGAAAAACATGAGATTAATAACAAAGGCTTTGAGTATGATTTGATGACTTTGTTTTTTGATTATGTAGAAAACAAAAAAGAAGTAAAGATTCACAGAAAATACGTTCATGCGGATAGTTTTAAAGGGTTATACCAAGATGTTAGAGATAACAACTTAGACTTTGCATATTGTTTTTTCAGTATCACTGACGAGCGAAAAGAGCAAGTTCATTTTTCTCCTCCATACATGCCCAATATTGAAGTTGTAATATCTAATGAAAGCTTGCCTATTGTTTCAGACTCTAATGACTTTAGAAAGCGTTTCAAAGGAGCTACAGCATTATATATCCCCCAAACAACTTATGAGCAAAATGTACAAGACTTAAAAGACGCATTCCCTGAAATAAAAATGGAATCAATCAAGTCGAGTACACAGTTGATCAAAAAAATTAATTCAACAAAAGATTATTTTGGTTTTATAGAGTTGCAACAATATTTTCAATTTCAAGATGAATTAACCAATGTCTTACGGCAAAATATTTTTTTAACCAAGAGGGAGGGGTATGGATTTATATTTCCAATGAGTTCGGATTGGAAGCCAATTGTAGATTTATTTTTCTTAGAAAAAAGAAATGAAATTAGAGCAATAATCAAAAAGCGTTTTGATGGTGAGATGATTCAATTTATTGACGATATTCAGACCTCGAGTTCAAGTGATTTAAACATGATGCTTTTAACTAGGGAGAAGGAGTTGGAAGAAATAAAAGGTTTAGCTAATAAATTATTATACGATAATGAAAAGTTAGAAAATTTGAAGAGTGTTGCTGAAAAGAAGGAGCTAAGAAGAAACCTAATGGTGATAGTTGCATTGTTTCTAATCATAGTATTGGTGGCATTTATCGCCTACCGTTTAAAGGTAAGACACAATAAAGAAGTCTTACTTAAAAATGAACAATTAGCGATACAGAAGAACATCGTAGAGAAGAAGCATACAGAAATAAAGGATAGTATTAACTATGCCAAGCGAATTCAAAATGCATTATTACAGGGAGAAGAGCATTTAAATCCAATGTTACCCAATCATTTTATTTTCTTTCAGCCCAAAGATGTGGTAAGTGGGGATTTTTATTGGGGAAAGACATTTGATAAGCATTATTATTTATCTGTGACAGACTGTACAGGTCACGGTGTCCCAGGTGGGTTTATGAGTGTGCTGGGAATAGCAATGCTCAACGAAATCACACGTTCTAAGAAAAATATTTTACCAAGTGATATGTTGAATATTCTTAGAGATAAAATTATATTAGAATTAGCGCAAGATGCCGATAGAAATTCCAATAAAGACGGAATGAATACCATTGTGTTAAAAGTTAATAAAGAGACGAAGCATATGCGTTACGCAGGAGCTTATCATTCGATATTAATTATCAGAGGTGGGAAGTTAATAGAATTAAAGACAGATAAAGAACCGATTGGTTTTACTTACATTATGACGCCATTTAATAGTTATGATTTTCAGTTGATGGAAGGGGACTATGTTTATATTTATTCAGATGGATATGCAGATCAATTTGGCGGGGAGCGAGGAAAGAAGTTTAAATCTAGGAATTTTAAAGAGTTGTTGTTAGCGATTTATCATAAGCCGTTAAAGGAGCAAAAGAAAATTCTAGAGCAGACATTTAATGTATGGAAAGGTAAGGAAGAGCAGGTAGATGATGTAACCGTATTAGGGATGAAAATTTAATTTATTTCTTAAAGCTTGATTCTTAGATAGATAATAAAAAAGGTAAAATAAAATTTAAAAAAAGTCAAAAAAAAGCTTGTAGAAAAGAAAAAGCTCCTTATCTTTGCCAACCCAATCAAACGAGATAGGGTTAACAATTAAAATACAACACTGAATGCTTTATAAGCGAAAGTAGCTCAGTTGATAGAGCGCAACCTTGCCAAGGTTGAGGTCGCGGGTTTGAGCCCCGTCTTTCGCTCAAAAAGATACCAATAAGTTCTAACGAACTTTCAGTCGAAAGATTGATGCTCGAGTGGTGGAATTGGTAGACACGCAAGACTTAAAATCTTGTGGGCATTAGCCCGTGCGGGTTCAAGTCCCGCCTCGAGTACAAAAAGGAGATATTTGAAAAAGTATCTCCTTTTTTTGTGTTTATATTTTTGAAGTTTCACCAGAAGTGAATATCTTACCTTCTCTATGAAGAACTGTTTTCTGACCATATAAAAGAGTATCAAAATAAGTTAAAAGATAGACAGAAAGAAGAGGGATGTCCTAGCTGAATCAATGCGACAGTTTGTTACTGGGCAGATAACCAATGATGAATTGGAGGAAAGAATTTATAATGGTGTTACGGGGATTATTCCTGAACAGTATTATAAAAGTGTAAATACAGCTGATGATGCAATTCTTCCAATAGTAGAATATTCTTGGTGTCTATATGATGATACCCGAAATCATTATTTTGAGTCAGTCGCTGATTGGGAATATATTAAGAGGGAGATGAGTCGTATTGTATTGTTTCTTAAGTCAGATGAGGAATATACATGGGATTATGTTGACTTAACCAATCCCATGCTTCGTTTTTCTTTGAAGGAAATCTTGAAAAGCATAACCTCATTGGGAGTATATTACAGAGGAGTAAAATTAAAAAGAGAGGAACAATTTGAGCAGATGAAAGTTTCTGGTAACTTTGAGTATTGGCCATTCAAAACTAAAGAATCGTACAAATTAGCATTAAAGAATCCTCCATTTATGAAAGGTCAGAACTAATTCTTTGTCTAGCTCTCCTTGCTATTAAAGATGCAATTTTTTTTTACCAAATTTATCTATTCAACAATTATTTTTTCAGTCAAAATCCCTTTATCTGTTTTAAACTTTAAAAAGTAAATTGTTTTTTTCATGGGGTTAAAATTTAAAATAAAAGAGGCAAAAGATTAGGGCGACTAACAGTAAATACTCAGTATTGGGGTAATGCCAACATCAAAGGTAAAGGTGGATACTAACCTTAATGAGCCCTAACTGGGGAGGCAAGATGTGTTGTATAATGTATAATCGACTCGAAGGGTTCGATCTAATAATTTGGGAGTAACCAGCAGAGTTTTTCATTGTTCAAAGCGTTTAGGTTCGTTAAGCGCAATATTTCACCTCATTAAAAGGTATAAGCGGATAAACAATGGTGGTACTTAGTTTTTCATTAGCAGATAAATGCTAAGGAAATATAGAGATAAATAGATGAAATAGTATGCTTATTTGTTTGATTTTAAGTACTATATGTATTTTTTTTGTTGTGCTATTGTTTAACTCTTAAAGACTTCTGAATTAATTGAGTAAATAGCACAAATTGATGAATTTAAACTGTTTCTACAATAGAGTAGGGTGATTTAAATAACCCATTGTTTTCCCCTTTATTAGCCAGAATATAATCGAACTCATCATTATACTTTGAACCTTAAATTTGGGTTTGTAAAATTTCATCAAGTTCAAAATGTTGTTCAACAAGCTATATATGTTGTTCAACTAGTTTAACATTTATTTGGGAAATTGGGTTTAATTATACACTAACTTTCTTGTAACGTTTATGAATATGGTCAATTCGTTAGGAGGTGGAATCATAGCAGTATTTTGGAGTTGTTTTGTTTGGGGGCAAAATAACAAGGTTGATTATGCCAATTTCTTATATCGCCAATTAGCCTATCAGAAGGCGAGTAAAGTATACCAATCTCTATATGCTCAAAATAACCTATCGCAAGATGAGTTAGCACAGTACCTAGAAGCTTTGTTTCATAGTCATCAGTACCAAACAATGGCCAATATAGCAGAAGAAAAAGGTGTTTTGAGTTATCGCCAAGGATTATGGGTGTTAAAAGCTTATCAAAAAATGGAAGACAATAATGCCTATATCAAAACAATTCAACAATTGAGAGTAATGTATCCAGAGAAGAAAGAATTAGGACGATACGAAAAAGCTATAGAGCTGCTATCAGACCGACGTTCCAAAGGGTATATTGTAGGTGATGAAGTCGCAAATCTAGAGGAAGGAGCAACGTTTCCTTTTTATGTTGATTCAACACTAACGTATTTTTATCCTAAAGAAAAAACAAAAGTACTTAGTAAACATTATAGCCGTAATAATGTAAGCTATGAAATTAATCAAGAACCCAGAACCTTCAATATGAATAAGGTAATTGGACCAATTTGGTATAACGATTCCATGCTGTTTGTTTCCAATTTTCATGAAAAACCCAATAAAGGAAAATTAAATTTAAAAATAGATTTTAGCTACAAAGAAGAGAATTATACCTTGCCGTTTTGTTCTGATACAGTTTCGATCGCTCACCCAGCTTATGATGCCGTTAATCAGCGATTATATTTTGTGGTAAAACCTACAATTGGAAATAGTGATATTTATTATGCTGACTATAGAAATGGGAAATGGGAATCAGCCCAAAAGTTAGGCGAAACAATTAATACATTGGGTAATGAAATGTTTCCTTATATACATGGAGATTTTTTATATTTTGCTTCCGATGGCCTTCCAGGAATAGGAGGAATGGATTTGTTTGAAATAAATATAGCTAATCTAGCTACTGGAAAACCTGTAAATCTTGGGAGAAAAATTAACTCGCCGTTTGATGATTTTGGAATTTGCTTCAAAGATTTTTCTTCAGGATATTTTTCTTCTAATAGAAAGGCTCATAAAGATGCGATCTATAATTTTACTTATGATACAAATGCAAAAATTAACCACTGTCTTAATATTTGTCAAAAGACTTCTTGTGTTACATTATCACATGAATACAGCCAAAATGCCGACATAGCAACAAAATGGGTGCTAGGAAATGGGGACACTTTATTAGGACATCATATAGAATATTGTTATAGTCAAAGTGGTAAATACGATTGTGAATTGTTCGTTTATGATACCTTGAACACAGCTGTTTTATTATTTCATGAATTCTTTGAAGTTGCTATAGATGATGAAGTGCAACAAGCTCCAACCATATACATAAATAAGGAAGGGAAAGTTGGAGATACAATATGTTTTAGAATGGACTCAACGCATACCTCAAACATCTTTGGTTATGAGTGGCATTTTGGAGATGGAACTACCAATCGTAATCAGCAAGTTACGCATGTATATCAAGAAGCAGGAGTATATGAAGTAAGTTGTAATACGTTTTATAATGATATAAATGGATTAAGTTGTTGTCAGTCTGCTTCCGTAGCATATATCCATATAAAAGACACGATTCTTATAGAAGGAGAGCAACAAAGATCAAGTTTTTCAGACGATAACTATTTAGTTAGTATTAAGCTCTATTCAGCTCAGCCATCAATACATAAGCAGCTAGAGTTGCATCTTCTCAATGAACAAGAACTAACAACAAAGATATTTCCTATAGAAAATTACAGTAGTACAATTGAGCTGGAAAAAGTAGCAAATTATCAGCTGTATATCGTTAATCCAATTTCAGGAGATACAATAGCTTTTGAAACCATCAAACATGATGGAATGTTAGAAACGGACTTTAAAAAAGAGCGAATGATATTATTAGACCGTTCCAATAATCTCTTTTTTAAGACTAATTCATTTCATTTAACTGAGACAGAAGAACAAAAATTAAGGCTAATGATAAACTATTTGAATCTGCATGACAAATACAGGTTAAGAGTTGAAGGGTATGCAGATGCTTTGGGGGGCAATATGTATAACTTAGAACTGTCTAAAAAACGAGTAGAATATGTTCAAAATTATCTCATTAGTAAAGGAGTGAATGAAAAGCGAATAATTGCTAAAGCTTATGGTGAACAAACAGCTGAAAATAGCTTGGTGACCATCAATAATAGAAGAGTAGAATTAATAATAGAAAAAGATGAATAAATGGTGGATAATATTGATAATGTTATTGCTAACTAGAAGTTACTGTTCCCAACAGATACCTACAGAAGATAGTAATATTGATTATATTGTAACATATAGTCCAGAGGCAAATAAAGCATGTGGTGATGATGATTATACACAAGTCTTTTTTATCACCATACCCATGAGTTTTGTCAATAAATTTTACGTTAGAATCTTTAGCCCTGCTGCGAATAGTGAAATAGATGTCAAGAACGGTATATTTAATAGTGTCTTTGAATATCAAATTTATGGTGGTGATTCTGTTCTAAATGAAGCTGCAAAGGATCATAACCCAATTCAAGGGTATAATAAAGGAATAGTGTTAGAAAGGGCTATATATAATCAAGAGGCTGATACAGGTTGGGTAACTATGGGACCATTTAATCCTAGAGATGGAGGTGAGTTTATTTGTCCAGCTGGAGGAAAACAGCGCATCTTTAAAGTGGTTTGTAAAGGAGTTAAAGGAAATGATGGAAATCTTTATCGTTACTACGTTAGTGCTAAAAGAGATCAAAATATAAGTATTGTAGGAGGAAACTCTTTTACTTATGAATATTCATTTAGAATGAAAAAGGAAAAGGGAGCACAATGTTATATTTTCCCTTTTATAGATCGTCATACTAAAGCCATTCAACAATATAATTTCGATTACGATGGTGATGGGAGTATTCGTCTATATACTGCTGAGAAGAAAGGCATGTTATTGTCAACTTCTGGAGATGGAGAATGGGCTCAAAATACAGTGAAAATTACAGAGAATGAAAGGAATAAATCTGGCGAAATAGTTTTTGCAAAGAAGGGAGGTTGGTATAATGATGTAACCTTTTACTTACTCAATCAATATGACGAAAGCCTACCTTTTTATACTATACCTATTGGGAATAGACCAATGAAAAATCATAAAATAGTTGTAACACATCAATGAAAATCTGGATAAATATATTGTTTTGGATGTTGTTGTGCAATAATGTTATAGCTCAAACAAGCTATAAGAAACAAGTGTATATGCGTTCTAATGGTTTAGTTTCAGATTTTATTTATGATTTGGCAATTGATTCCCATGGGAAACTTTGGATAGCTTCAGATGAAGGTCTAGTTGTTTTTAATGGAGAACATTTTGTTACTTATACTACCCAGAATAGTCAATTAGAGGATAATTATATTAAACAATTGGGACTAACAGATTCTGTCCTATATATATTATATGCTGATCATAGTATTAGCAAACATCATATTGATGATCAATTAACATGCTACCCTGAAAATCGTCAAGTGATAGAAACAGGTTTTAAAAAGTTAGTAAAGTCTAAAATTCAAGAATATCAGCTTTCAAAAATAAGGCAAAATGAAGTCTTAAAAGAATTAGATTTAAACGAAAAAGAGGTTAATGTATGGTTTTTAGATCGCCAAGATTCTTATTGGATAGGAACAAAAGGAAGTGGATTAATACATGTAGAAGATAATGGTGTAAAAGTAAAAGATTTAGCATACAATCATGGTCGGTTATTTAGTTTTGAAAAGAATTGTTTTTATGCAAATAATGGGAAAGTCGTTTTGTTGAATAATGGGATACTTGATACAACAAAAATAAAAGAGTTAGATGATGATATTCTTAAACTTTATATTGATAGAACGGATACGCTTATTATAGGAAAGAAAGGAATTTATGATTGGAAGAGTTCAGAATTATTAATATCCATAAAGGATATGACAACAGCAATTGGTTATGGAGATACATTGGTTGTTGGAACATTGAACCAAGGGATCTTTTATATCTTAAATGGCTCTATTTATAAAAATTATAGTATTTCAGAGGGCATAGCCCATCCCAAAATCAATGATTTAATAGTTGAAGGAAAAATGTTATGGGTTGCAACCGCTTCAGGATTGTCAATAGTAGAAGGGGGTAAGATAAAAATTATAGAGCAGTCAGAATTCTATGATTGGGAAAAACTGATGAAGCTTAATGGAGCAATATATGCTTTTTCTTTACAAGGAGGGGTTTTTGAAGTGAATAAGTCAACTTGTGAATTAAGACTAGATTACCAAACTCAAATATATAAAGGAGCATATCCTTATAAAGAGCGTTGCATTATCGTGTTTGCAGATGGGGTCTATTATTGGGACTTAAAATCAATTCGAAAAATGAATGTTTCTTACCCTGAAAATACCACACCTTTATATTTATGTGGAACACACCTTTTTTTAGGAAAAGGAGGGGAGTTGGTAACAACGTCTCTTATCGAGAAGTCCAGTCAACCAAATTTTGAAGTGCTCACAGTTAAGGTTAACGGAAAGCCCCAACCCAATGAGTTAAAAGAATATCAGTTATCCTATGGTGTATATGATATTCAACTCGAATTGTCTCCAATTGTTTTGGATATAGGAAAGGAAGTCGTTTATTCCTATCGTATAAATGGGGGGAGTTGGGTGCCGTATTCGGACTCTAGGTCGATTATTTTGGCAGGTATTTCAGGTACGTTTACAATAGAAATGCGAGCAGCAATAAAAGGAGAAAAGTTTAATCCTTCTTTATCAAAAAGTAAAACATTTTCAGTTGATTTACCTTTTTGGAGAAAACCAGGTTATGTATTGTTAGAAATAGGTCTGCTCGTTGTAGTTGTAACACTAATCTTTAACATAAGGAATAGAACTATAAGAAATAGAAATAAAGTATTGGCACAACTGGTTAGAGAAAAAACAGCAAAAATAGAACAGGATAAAAACGTCATACTTGATAAGAATAGAGAGCTATCTATTCTCAAAAAAGCTATAGATGACACCTCAAATCCATTAGTTGTATTTAACAAAAGTGGGAAATGGTTTTATCAAAATCATACTTTTGAGAAACTGTTTTCTATTTCTAAAGAGCAATCTGTTCTTGAATACTTCGATTTTGAAAA
>JAUHZI010000042.1 GCA_030426105.1 Bacteroidia bacterium
TTCACCTGCCTTAATTCCTAATGCTTCTTGATAAGCTGACTTCGCTTCTTCTAATTTCTCACTACCAAACAAACCATCAGCCTTAGCAATTAAATCATTGTATTGCTTTTCCTTCTCTGCCTCAGCTGCTTGATCTGCTAATTTCTTATCTATCTCTGCTATACGGCTCGTTGGGTGTGCTTCGCCAGCTTTTATTCCTAACGCTTCTTGATAAGCTGACTTCGCTTCTTCTAACTTCTCACTACCAAACAGTCCATCTGCTTTCGCAATTAAATCATTGTATTGCTTTTCCTTCTCTGCCTCAGCTGCTTGATCTGCTAACTTCTTATCTATCTCTGCGATACGACTCGTTGGGTGTGACTCTCCAGCTTTTATTCCTAACGCTTCTTGATAAGCTGACTTCGCTTCTTCTAATTTCTCACTACCAAACAAGCCATCTGCTTTCGCGATTAAATCATTGTATTGTTTCTCTTTTTCGGCAGCTGCATCAGCTTCTGCTTTTAATTTTTTCGCTTTTTCTAATTGATCTTTTGGCAGCTGTTCTCCAGGCTTCAACTTAGAAGCTTCTGTATATTTGGCAATAGCATCATCATATGATTTTGCCATCAGAGATTTTTCCCCATCAGCCATCAATTGATTATATTTTTGTTCTGCTTCTAACTGTTTTTGAATAATACCGTCAATCTCTTTTATCTTATCTTTAGGCGCTTGTTCACTTGGTTTTAGGTCTGACGCTTCTTGATATTGTGTTTTTGCAAAAGCATAATCTTTTTCCGCTAGTGACTTAGCTGCCGCAGCCATTTTTTCGTTGTAAATTTTATCTCTTGCTTGGGCTTCTTTTTGCTTCTCCAAGAAATGTTTAGCCTGTTTTATTTTTTCTTTCACACTAGCGTCATCTTTAATTGCTAATGCTTTTTCGTAATTGGCAATCGCTTGGTCATAGGTTTTTGCTGTCACCCCAGCATCTCCATCCCGAACAAACTTGTCAAATTGTTCTTTTTGTTCTTTTTCTTTATTCGCTATGTCTTCCAAAAACTTTGCAATTTCCCTTCCCCTCTTTCCAATATATTTTCGATCATAATCTAAACCTCCTGTTGCCGGATCTATACTTACTTTTGCTACTGGAGAGTTGGATATGATACCGTAATCAACATTTGGTTCTGCTTTTAACATCGTAATATCAGCGGGAAAAACGGATAAATCTTCTACATCTTCAGCATAATATCCTGTCTTAGCATCTATGCTAATTGATTTTGTGATATAACCTGCTTTCGTATAGGTAACGGTATAAACGAATCCATAATCTAATTCTAAATCCTGAAATTTACCATTTGATGATGTTGTTGCTGTTTTGAAAACTGACCCGCCTTTTTTCACAGTAACCTTCACTCCAGCGATTTTCTTTGAAGAAGCATCTACAGCACGTCCTTCCATTATAAAAAGTGGATCATCTTGTGCTAAATAATAATTGAAACTGTTTTCTAATAGAAAAAACATTCCAATTAAAACTAATATTTTATATATTTTATTCACTGTTAACAAACAATTTAACTTACAAATATCGACAATTAATACGAGTTATAAAAATACCGCTTATTAATCATCAAATTCTGACCATTTTTAACCTCTTTCATTTGTTTACACTTAACGATTAAAAAAGTTCAATCGATAACAAAAAAGTATTCTTATACTCCAAAAAGATAAAAAGGTTTGTGTTTTTTATGACAACTTTTATTCCATCCAATAAAAAACAAAAAAGATAATCAATACATTTGCATTCAATTTTTGATAAAACTTATAGAAATATAACCTATGAATTTACAACTTTCTGAACAAGAATTAGTACGTAGAGAAAAGCTTGACAAGTTGAGAGCTTTAGACATTAATCCGTATCCAGCAGACCTATTCCCTGTGAACCATTTATCGAAAGAGATAAAGGAGAACTATGAAGAGGATAAACAGGTTATTATTGCTGGGAGGTTAATGGCTATCAACATCCAAGGAAAGGCTTCTTTTGCACAATTACAAGATTCTGCAGGAAGAATTCAAATTTACATCAACCGTGATGTTATATGTGAAGATGAAGACAAGACACTTTACAATACTGTGTTCAAAAAATTACTTGACTTAGGTGATTTTATTGGAGTAGAGGGAGAGTTATTTAAGACAAAAGTAGGAGAGATTAGTGTAAGAGTAAAGAAATTTACGTTACTAAGTAAGTCTCTTAAACCTCTTCCGCTTCCTAAAACAGATAAGGAAGGAAATGTTTACGATGGATTCACTGATCCTGAATTAAGATACAGACAACGTTATGCTGATTTAACTGTAAACCCTCATGTTAAAGATGTTTTTGTAAAAAGAACCAAACTTTTTACAGCTATGCGAACTTTCTTTAATGACGCTGGATATTTTGAAGTTGAAACACCTATTTTACAACCTATTCCTGGTGGAGCTGCTGCTCGTCCATTTATTACACATCACAATTCATTAGATATTCCCCTTTACATGAGGATTGCAAATGAATTATACTTAAAACGTTTAATCGTTGGTGGGTTTGATGGCGTTTATGAGTTTTCTAAAAACTTTAGAAATGAGGGAATGGATAGAACGCACAACCCTGAGTTTACAGCTATGGAAATCTATGTTGCATACAAAGATTACAACTGGATGATGGACTTTACTGAGCGTTTACTAGAGCATTGTGCTACTGCTGTAAATGGGACAAGCAAAGCTACTTTTGGAGAACATGAAATTGACTTTAAAGCTCCATATAAGCGTGTAACTATGCGACAAGCTATTATTGACTTTACTGGCTTCGACATTAAAGGAAAAACTGAAGAAGAGCTACGTGCTGCTGCTCAATCAATGGATATTGAAGTTGACGAGACAATGGGAGTTGGGAAGTTGATTGATGAGATTTTTGGCGAAAAGTGTGAAGGAAATTATATCCAACCTACCTTTATTACTGATTATCCAAAAGAAATGAGTCCACTATGTAAAGAACATAGAGAGGATTCCTCTTTAACAGAACGTTTTGAATTAATGGTTTGTGGTAAAGAAATTGCTAACGCTTACTCTGAGCTAAATGACCCTATTGATCAAAGAGAAAGGTTTGAAGAGCAATTAAAATTATCGGAAAAAGGAGATGATGAGGCAAGTCAATTTATCGATAACGACTTCTTAAGAGCTCTTGAATATGGGATGCCTCCTACTTCTGGTTTAGGAATAGGAATGGATCGACTCATTATGTTTTTAACAAACAACCCTTCAATTCAAGAAGTTTTGTTTTTCCCGCAAATGAAACCAGAGGTGTTTAAAACTGAAAAATCACTTGATTTAAAGGATAACGAAAAAGTAATTTACGACATCATATCTAAAGAAAAATCGATGTCATTAAATGATTTGAAAGACCAAGCTGGCTTGAGCAACAAACAGTGGGACAAAGGCATTAAAGCTTTAGGAAAATTAGAACTAACTAAGGTGACTAAAACGGAAGACAATTTAATTGTAGAATTACTTTAATTTTTACAATATTCTCTATTCATAGATACGCTTTTTCCTTTTTGCAATAAAATACAGGAGTGTATCTATGAATAGATTTAATCCGAATATAAAAACACAGATTACTAATAGTGTTTTTTCATTATTATTGTATAACAATGGTATAATTAAAACACAAATAAGGGTTACAAAATGGATTAAAAATGACGAACGCACATGCGACTTTGTAATCTTTAGTAACTTATGATGAATGTGATTATTATCTGCGTCAAATGGTTTACGACCATCATATAAGCGAACTACAACAACTCTCAACAAATCTAAAACAGGCACCAACAACATCCCTAAAACAAGGTTGATATTAAGTACTTGATGTTCTGACTCCAACCCAAAGACTTTCAAACTAAAAATAGCCATTGCTCCTCCTAATACTAAAGACCCTGAGTCTCCCATAAAAATATCTGCTTTCTTTTTGAAATTATGTAACAAGAATCCAACAATAGCACCTCCAAGAACAAAACTCATAGTAGCATATTCGTACTCTCCATTATAGCTAAACAAGACTCCAAAAACTGCTGCATTTAACGCCACAACACCTCCTGCCAATCCATTAATTCCATCAATAAGATTAAATGCATTGATAATTCCTACTGTAAACAATACCGTAATAATAAAACTAAAGACATCTGGAAGTTCCGTTAAACCAAAGATTCCGTGCACATTATCTATCTTAAACCCAAAGTAATACAACGTTACTCCTATACCTAGCTGAAGAATCAAACGTAACATAGCGCTCAAATCCAGCATATCATCTATTGTACCTATAACAAGCAGAATAAATAATAAAATAAATATCAAAAATAATTCTGGTTCTCCTCTTAAAAAATAAGCAGGTAGTCCTCCTAAAAAGATTCCTATCCCCCCCATTGTAGGTGTGGGAGCTTCATGAATTTTCCTTTCATTAGGCTTATCCATAAATCGGTATATTTTCAACAACCTTATTACCCCAAAAATAGAGAAATAACTCACCAAAGCTCCTACTATCGAAAGTATAAACATGTCGATATAATGAGCTTCAAAAATATTTGACACTTGAAAACTCATAATTATTTATAATAAGGTTTCGTATTCTTCAAGTGTGACAACCCTTGATTTCTTAATTCGTTACTGTCGACATGTGATATTTTAGCCTGAATATGTTGCTTCTTATATTTAAAGTCAAATGAATAAATTAAATTTTTATATTTTTTGGCTATACTTTTCCAAGAGTATCTTCTCTTTGCTATTTCAGACATGACTTCTCTTTGCTTATTAAGCTCAGTTAAAGAAGTACTTTCCATTAAGCTCTTTAAATCTTCTGCTGCCTTAAAATACAGACATTTATCTTCTGTCGTTGCTCTATTGTATGACACATCAAAAGCTACAATTGGGAGAGCTAATGACATTGCCTCAACCAAAGACGGGTTTGTTCCTCCAGCACTATGTCCATGTACATAAACAGCGCAGTTTCCTCGTAATAAATCTAACGTTCTCTGTTCATATATAGGATCTAACAAGATGATATTCTCATATTGGCTGTATCTTTCTTTTAGCTCTATCCCATATTCACTATTCTTCCAATTACCTATGACAACTAATGTTTGTTTTAACTGAGAGAAAGCTTCTAATACAACATGAATATTATTTTCTGGTTCTATTCTAGCTACTTTAAATGCATAATTTTTTATTAAAAAAGGATATTTTACACGGTCTTTATAAGTTATATCGACTTTTTCTGTGTGATCTCCTCCATACTCTATTAAATTACTTAATGTTTTATAATTGATTGATGTATATCTTTTTATAGACAGGTTATCTGTAATATCGCCATGTGAGAATTTTACAGCTATTCGTTCAGAAAACTTAAGGAATAACTTGGCAAATTTTCCCCACTTATTTCTTCTCCATTCCAAGCCATCTATATTTATGATAATCTTTTTACGTGTGAAGATTCTTAAAAAAGGAATTAATAACCCTCCTGAAACTCCTAAAATCAATAAAGTATCTGCTACAAACAAGGCATGTAGCATAGAAACCATATCGTAAATAATACTTTGAATTCCGTTAGCTTCGAAGCGTAAATAAACCAAATCTGCACCATGCAAACTGTCTATTCGTTCTTCTTTTGTATAACTTTTTTTACTGCAATACACAGTAAATTCAAATTCGTCTTGAAGTTCTTTCGTTAAAAAATGTGCTAAGGTCTCAAAACCTCCATATTTTGAAGGGATACCTACTGTTCCGATAATTGCTACTCTTTTCATGATGGGGCGTTTTTTTCTACACTAATCCTACTACCTAAATCACGCCAAACTCCTCAATCAACTCTAAAACAAACACTTACAAAACGCCCCACCAATCCAAGAGTCCCAAAACAAAACAGCTTTTCCCGTTTTGGGAAGTTGATTCAAATTAAATCAACTAGAAAAGCATTCCAATTTTCATTAAAAACTTCACTTGTAAACTTCTTATAAAATCTATTTTTCGCTTTTTTTCCTAAATCAACCACCTCTTGAGGTGACTTAATTAACTTTCTTAAACTTGCCACAAATCCAGATACATCATGGGGCTTGATTAACATTCCTGTCTCATCTAAAGCTTCTTTTGCTCCACCATGAGATGTCGCTATAACAGCTTTACCTACAGACATTGCTTCAAGCACAGTTGTTGGAAAAGGATCTTTCATAATAGATGGAACCAAACAAACATCTGCCTTCATCATCTCCTGGCTGATATCATCAACAAAGGGGACAAAAGAACAATAACCTAGCACCCCCTCTTTTTCCAACTCTCTTTTTAATTCTTCTAGTTTGTTCTCTTGCCCCTTTACAGGACTCCCAACTATAGTAAAGTGCGTCTTCTCTAATTCTAAATCACTTAATTTTGCAATAGTTTCTGCTAAAAACCATTGCCCCTTTTCTGGCTTAATACGCCCAAACAAATAAAAGTTTAACACTTTGTTTTCTTCTTTTCTTTCTTTCAACTCTAAAGGTTTAATTCCATTGTATAACACTTCTGATTTCTCTTCAATTTTACTATCATACCTTTTTAAACCATTTAGCACAGCATTAGACACACACACTACCCTATCAGCATACTTTCGAGAAAGCTTAGCGGTTACTTTCCCTATCAACTTAGGTGAATCTATAATTTCATGAACATGTACAAAGCGTTTAATTTTCAACCATTTTAATTGAGGCAAAACCAGTGAGCATGAAAGTGTATTAACATATGCTAAATCAAATTGATGTTTTTTATTTTCTCGTTTCAAAAAACGATAGAACTTTAACCAATAGTATCCAAATTTAAACACTCCTGTTGGTGTAAAGATTGCTCGATAAATAACAGGCATTTTTAAATTTACTACAACCTCTACATTGGCGACATTTTGATAGATATATTCTACCAATGGCCCTTGAGAAAAGAGGTATACAACTTTTTTTATATGATCTGGTGTAGCTTGTAAAGCTGCTACCATTATTCTATCAGCTCCATACAACTCGGAGCTTGGATGAAATATTGCTAAGGTTTTCATAATTTAATGTGCTATAGGGTTAGTTAAAGGTGCAACCATTTCATTAGGCAAACACTCATTGTATATTTTGGTTATCGCTTCTATTTTTTTACTCCAAGTAAAGCTAGCTTTGAATGTAAAACTCGAATTTATACTGAGTCTCAAGCGCTGGCCTGGGCTATCAAAAAGCATTTTGATAGCCTCTGAAAATTCGTCTACTGCATTTTGGTAAGTTGAATAAGGGATCTTTATTCCCGCTTCTTTTTGGAGCTCTCCTGGGCCTACATTATCGAATGTCAAAACTGGCAAACCATAACTCATCGCCTCTGGCACAACCATTCCTGCTCCCTCATGTGATGGAAATAAAAATAAATCACTTTGAGAATAGATTTCATGCATTTCTGATTTATCTACCCAAGCTACAAACTCCACATATTTCTCCACCCCTAAGTCTTTTGCCATTTTTTTTAAGAAGTCAGTAAACTCGCCTTTTCCAAGTAGCTTCAGTCTCACCTCATCCTTTTGACCTTCAGGAAGCGTGCTTACAAATTTAGCAAAAGCTTTAATTGCAATATCAAAACCTTTCATCTCAACGAATCGACCTACTGATAAAATTGTAAATTTCCCTTTTTGCTTCTCATTAGGTTTTACAGGCTCCGATGCTACTGCTGGTATAATTTCCACTTTAGTTGCATTCGCCCTCATAACCTTCTGCACCGAACTATTAATTCCTATAATTTTAGCTGACTTGTAAACACTCAAACGGTAGAAAGGGTCTAAGTTTCTCATCGCCCATTTGACACTATAATACAAGCGATCTTTTAAGAAAGCCTTGCGACCATATATGGGTAAAAGAAATTCTTTTGGGACTTTTGGATGATGCCCTATTGGTCCCCATATCGTTGGTTTGCCAAACACCCATAAAAAAGTTGGGTGACTATCACTATGAAAGTTCAAGTTATGAGCCAAATCAAATTTTAACTTATTCTTTGCGATAAAGAATGTGATAAAAAACTGCCATAAATAAAAATATAACACATATCCTCTTTCACCTATTTTTTTCTTCCAAAACATCGCCCAATTAGGTAAATCAAAATAATAAAAAGCCATATTATCATGAATTGGATCGGGAAATTCTTTGAGGTAACGTTCTACATGCTCTCGATTATTTTTTCGGGTAATTACAATTGTTTTATAATCTTTAGATACTCCTTTTGCAATATTCCATCCAGTTCCATCCTCTGAACCTTTATATGGATTAATTGCATATGCTGTTATTAATACTGTTTTCATAAGGCTACATTTTTAGGAAACTTTTCTAAAAGTTGATTCAACAGCATTCATTGTATCCTTAAAATCGTGATTCTGAATCGCAACATACATCCCTTTGGTTTGACGTTTATTAAACCCATCAAATAATTCTTGATAGCGTGATGTTAATACATCAATATCCTGTGCTTTTAACTCTTGCTTTCTTTTAAGAATCACATCTGAATCTGCATATAGGAAAAAGTTCAAATCGGGCTTCCAAACTAATGCATATAAACTCTTAACAAACTTACGATTCAACACAATGTTTGATCGTTTAGCATCATTAATAAAATCAAAATAATAACGATCATACAGTACTACTTTTCCTCTTAAAACATACTTAAAATAAATATAGAACTGACCTATTATATAATCTGCGAAATAATACCCAAACCTCAATAAAGAGGAAATAATATTTTTATTCTTTCCTTGCCTAGGAAGCTTTGTTCCCGCTTCTTTTTCGGCCTTTTCTTTACCATGTTTAACCGCACTTAATATTGGTAACAAACCTGGTCTATGCCTAACTAACACAACATCCTTTCTATACTTTTCTTCTATTAGTTTTTTGAAATTGCTAATCACTGTTGTCTTCCCTGCACCATCAACACCACTGAATGTAATAATAATCCCTTTATTTAACTTCAAGTCTCTAATGGTATCCAATAAGTAATTATAATTATTCTTTACTCTATTCCAACCTCTATTTTCATCTCTATCTATTAATTCTTGTATCAGTTTTTGTCTTAACTCTGATGAATAGTGAAATAAGCTTTTAAATGATTTTGCCTTAAGCCCATACTTATTATTTAGATAAAGTAAAATTGTATCTTGCTCTGGATGTGTTATTTTTTGGCTATAAAAATCTTGATATTTTTGAGGGGTATCAGCCCCATTTAGTGTATAAAACAGAAAGCTATATTCAAAATCATTTTTTAAACTTGGTTTATAAACATTCCCTCCTGTTCTTCTCCTATTTTTAAACATTAGAGATGAACTAAACATGTCCAATGTTTTACGCTTGAACTGATGTATTAAATCTATGCTCAAAAAAGTACCGTCTCTAAAGAACAATTGAATAATGGTCATAAATGACTTCTCTTTTACAACGGATTTTATTACAAGTGGATGTTTAGTTGAGAAGTTTTTAATTCCACTCACATCTCCTTTTAAAATAGCTATATCTAAATCAGAAGATTCTGAAATCTTATCCCATTCTTCCTCTACCATTTTTAACATAGCATATGGCGTTTTCTCTAAACGATTTCCTAATTCTAATATAAATTCTTCTCTACAATTAATTGACTGCTTCATTTCTTCATTTCTATTAAGGTACAACAATGCTTCTTCCCACATCCTAAACTGCCATTGGTTTTGAAGGCTATGTGTTCCCTGTTTTAAATAAAGCGCCTCATAATAACTTACAACTCCCAACAAGTAGAGTTTGAAAGCGACATCAGTGTCAATATTTAGTTTTTTTATTTGCTTTTGTAATGTGGGGTTAGCTAAACTTTTTTCTATTTTATTTAAAATAACGCTAAACGCTACTTTCTCGACGAGTATTCCTGTTTGTAGATGAAAGTGAAACAAGTCAAACAAAGGGGAGAAATTTTCTCTAGAAAGCTCCCAATCGTATACATATAGTTTTCTTTCACCTACAAACATATTCCAAGGCGTAAAATCTCCATGAGCCATACTTGTCACAATATTATCTTCAGGATTTAATTGCTCTATTAAGCCTTTAAGAAGTCTCACCATCCTATCATGTCTCGGAGTTTTTGCATGCGCTTCTATAAAAGCTATATTGTTTTTCCCATTTTGATAAACGCTACAAGCTTCTACTTTCTTTAAATCTGCCGTTTTGATTAGCATTTCATTTAGAGCGTCAAAATGTGGCTTCAATAGGTCGTTAGAACGCGCTTTACTCTTTAAATCCTCATTCGTAGTTACGCATTCATTTAGGTTACTAACAGAAAAAACTTGTGGAATCTTAAACGTATCAAATTTACCTTTTATTTGCTGGAGCACTTCTGTTTCTTTTGCTATTAACTTTTCACTAGTTTTAGCTATAGGTATTTTTATAAAATGCGTCGACTTACCTCTTGTACTCAATTCTATTAGTGCTGTTCGATTTAATCCAGCTGTACCAGTAAAAATCGAATAGGTTTTATGTGCTAACAAAGCATAGTCTTTATTGGGCTTTAATTCTTTTTTATGTAAGATTGTAAATTTTGATTTTGCGACCAAATTTGCCATACCTAAAGAAAAAGCTACACGAATTGCGTTACTGATTAATTTCGCTTTAAAAGTGGATGCATTATAAAAGTTTAAGAATGATGCACTCTTATTTTCTTGAGGGTACACCCAGCGCATTGAACCATCATTATTAGCGATGTAGGAAAATTTTGTTTTCTTAAAATTAGGGTTAACATTTTTATTTCCGAAATCAAATATATAATCGAACTCAGTTAAGCTCATATTTTTATATCCAACTATTTCTTCTGCTAGGTTTACTAAAACTAGAGGCGCTTTTTCATTAGTCTTTTTAAGGTTAAAAGCAATATCACTTTCCAATTTTAGATACGGATCAAAAACAAATAATTGGTATTCTTCTCCTATTAGTGTTTTGAGAAGAATCTCTAAATCTGATAATCTTAGATTTTCTTTCATATTGTTGGGGTTTGGGGTTCATATTTATACTATTCATTATAATGCCAAACTCTTTAAAAACACGCAACGAGCTGATTTACAACAATATAAAAACATCGCTTACTTCCCCCTATTTATACAACATTCCCATAATGGGACGGTTATTCCGATTTCTGAACTGGGGTCACCAACTTATGTGTTGATTTTTTAAAAATAGCATACCTTACTTTCTCCTGAAAAGTCCAATTTGTTCTGATTTCAATCACAAATAACATGATTAAAAATTGGTAAAAAAGGATTCCATAGTTTGTCTCACCAAAAATTCCAAATTCAGTAATAGAATTGATAAAAGCAGGGATAAACATTGCTATAAAAAAGTCTCCATAAGGAGAGTCTTTTTCCTTAAAATAGTTCCTAACTGTTGTAACTAATTGCCAGAAAGCTATAAAAAAACCTACAAACCCTAAATTCATTAAAACCTGCATAAAAGTATTATGTGTCATCTTAGCTGGATAAGTATTTAACCCTTGAAAATAATCAGTATAATTGATTCGCATAAACCCATAGCCAAAATAAGGCTCCCTTACAATCCCTTCATTTAGTAACGCCTTCCAGAACGGTAGCCGCCCTGTCATACTCATCACTTCTTCGACACCTCCCCCTTCTTTAAAAATTACAAACTTTAAAATAAAAGGAAATGCTATTCCCATTGAAGAAAACATTGCTATTTTGAGCTTTGCATTATCTGATTTTAAGATTAAGATTCCTATAATCAAAAAGAAACCTATAGCTGTTGACCTTGATGAAGTCATCCCCAAAACAGCTAATGCAACAAGTATACTTATTACTGTAATGATTTTATTTTTAGTCTTCTGAAAATGGATATACCCCATTGCTGCAGCTATACTTGATAACATACCTAGTTCATTAGGGTTCATTAGATACCCCCCTAATCGGTACTCTTCTCCCCCACGCATCCCTCTCCAAAACAAGTCGGGAAAAGCCATGGACCCAATAAAAAAGATAATCATAATTGGAAAAGCACCCCATACAAACATCTGAACCATGTTGACTGGTTTTTCTGGAAAATAAAAATTTACCATAGCCACTACGCGCATATACACAATAACAAAGGTCAAACTTTCGACCACCATTATCCATTGTAATACAGAATAGGTAGGATCTGTAGACCAAGAAAAAGATGCAAAACCTAATATTAGGTAGGCTCCATACAATAAAGGGGATACAACATTTTTATATCGAAATGTAGGAATACACCCTATTTTTGACAATTTAAATTGTAAGAAAACAATAGCTCCTGTCATTCCTACTCGAGTAATGATTTTGAAGACCTGATTAATTCCCCTATCCTCTACAATAGAAAAATAACCTGCTATTTTCAGACATAGGATAGTAATTAGCAACCCACTAATATTCCTCACAAAATATGGAAGCTTTTCATTCTGCATAAACCTTCAGTAACCTTTGGGCAATTACATTCCAATCGTATTCTTTTTTAATCATTTCTATAGCTGCCGCTTTTTTTCTAGGAAGACTTCCATCTCTTTTCCATTCATAGGCTTTTTGAAAGGCTTGCGCCAAAACCTCTGGTTTATTTTCTTCTAGCACTATACCAGCATCATACACTCCAACTTGACTTACATTGGTTGTTTTACTAACAATACTCGGAACTCCTAATGCTGCACACTCTAAAACAACACCTGGCAATCCTTCATTCCGTGAAGTCAAGACCAAATAATCTAATTTTTGAAACAAATCTATTTTCTGCTCTCCATATTGAGCTCCTAAAAATTTCACTTTGGACATCAAACTTAATTCCTTTATTAAATTAACAAGAGTCTCTTTGTCTTCACCATCTCCAATCATCCACACCACTCCTTTTCCATTATATTTCTTTAAATATTCTGAAAAACCTTTTAATAGGATATCCAAACCTTTAGTATGTAAATCCAATCTACCGCAAAAACCGAAAACGGGGTCTTTTTTAGCCTCATCAACCCAACTTATCTTTTTTTCATCAACCTGCTCTCCATTTGGAATCAAACAATAATTATTAACTTTCACCATATTATTGGTTCCTGAAATTTCACTTTCACCAACAAAGTGAACAGATTTAGCATTTTTGATAATCTTTCTCTCGTAAAGTGAAAAATAGATTTTTTTCTTCATCCAACTTCTTTTCATCGCAATCGTATTAAAACTTCCGTGAGGCGTATAAACATATTGATAGCCTAACCGACTCATTAGTTGTGAAATTGTAAAGAACTGTGGAATAAAACCTCCGTGTATATGAAAAATAGTCGTTTTATTTTCTTTTTTTAAAGCTTCTTCAAACCCCTCAGGCAATGTAAACTTCTCTAAATCTTTAAACAAAATAGTACTATAAACTCTTTCTGGATAGTTATGTACAGGATTTTTGGTTATCCCCCAAACTTCAACTTCACACCCTAACTGTGTTTGTGAAATAGCTAAGCTATTCACCACCTTGTTAACTCCATTCATTTTGTTTGGATTCGCTTTCCCTAAAGTGACATGTATAACTTTCATATTTATTTTGTTTTAAGTTTGGTTGCTAATCGAATTAGCATGTAAAAGAGTGAAACAACCTGTACTAGTAAAAGTCCAACCAAAACCCCATTCAATTGATAATTAGCAACGAAGAAACCAGCTGTTAGAAAGCTAAACAAACCTGTAATGATATAATTCTCCAACACTATTCTATTTTCTTCAAAAGTTCTAATTACAAACCTTAGAATTGTCCCTAAAAAGATAAAAATGTAGATTACAGCAAAACCAACAATGATATAATCATATATAAGATACTCAGCTCCATAAACCGCTTCGATAATTGGCCCTCTAAAAACAGAAATCAACATCAAGATTAACAAAGTCATCAGACCTGTCTTAAGTGTCATTTTCTTAAAGAAATTCAATGTCGGCTCTTTCCCTTTATTGGTTAAAATCTTAGAAGCTTGTATTGGTATTAAGTTTTCCAATGCTAGAAATAGGATGTGTAAGACCCCCATTAGATTTTGTGCAATCCTTATCACTCCAATTGCTAAAGGGCCTAATACTCCTGTGGCAAAAACAATAAAATAGTTCCCTGAGAACCACTGTAATATTGAGGTAAAGAAAAGGTGTTTTGAGAACTCCCAAAACGCTCTAAAAAGCTGAACAGTTTTATGATTAAAACGACTATTTTGAGTTAAGAAATATTGAGCAATAGAAACACTTATCATTAATCCAGACAATCCTATAAAAAAACTATGAATAGTCAGTAAGTCAAAGACATACAAAACGATTACCAAAACGGGTTGGAGTCCATAAGCTATTATATCTGAAATTAACACCATAAGACCGTTATTTTCTACAAAGTTTTTCCTTCTAAAAAAATCTTGCATTAGAAATGCTCCTACCACTAAGGGCAAACTATAAAACACTCCAGCTCTATACCAAGTATCATTAAAATAAAAAACGGCTAAAACAATAATGAAAGCGATTATGGTTGACACTAAGGAAAATAATAACTGTAAATTAAATGCTTGGCTTAAGAAAACAGACTTATCTTCTGATTTTGCATGTAAAGTATACATTGGAGCTACTATCACAGCTTGCTGTACGCTACTAAAAAACAACACCAACATCCAAGCTGTTGCAAACACACCAAACTCTTCCAAGCCCATGAAACGGGTTAATAGAATGGCGATTAAAAAATTAACCCCACTTACTAAAGCTTGGTCACACAAAACAAACAACTGGTGTTTTTTTGAATGCATGATATGTTTGATTTTATTTAGCATTGTAATAATGTTTTAAACGGTAATACAAATGCTTTAGACTCAAATTATAGTTAGAGAAGTACCCTGTATAATTAATACTTGAGCTAATATCATTTAGTAAGAATTGAATATTATCTACTCCATACTCTTCTTTTAAAATATCTGGAAAAGTTGCATACTTAAAATAGGTGTAGTTAGCTCGAACAACAAACAAAGAAACACTTGACTCTTTCATGAGTTCTATTGCTGATATTGATTCTTTAATAGAACCTCCGTCTATCACTACAAAATCGTACTTTTCTTTTAGAATGGCTATTTTCCCCAAAACATGTTCTACATTATTCAAAAACGAATTGTCTTTATTTAATGTTGAATAAAGTGTTATCCCTTCTTCTAATTGACTCTTTTCATCTACAGCATTAAGGTAACTAAACTTTTTTACGCCAGTCTGCAAAGATGGGCGTTCCATATCTAGATCGACAAGCGCTACATTGTACCCCATTTCAACTAGCGCTGCACCTAAATTCCTGGTAATAAAAGACTTCCCTTCTCCTTCAACCGCTGAAACTATTGTCAAAACATTGTTCTCTTTCTTATTAATAAACCCTTTAAGTAGCAAACCTTTAGCAATAGTTATAAATTCACTATTCACCATACTCTCTTTTCTACGTCGTACAAGTGCAACTATAGGTGTTAGCGAAGTCTTTTCTATATCTACTTTATCAATGATTTTTTTGACAATCGCTGCTCTAAAATACACGATAATAATTCCGATTATTAAACCTAATAAACCAAAAACGAAAGTAATTAAAGTCTTATTTGGTTTCACTGCCTTTTTCTCAACCACAGCTTTTTGAATTACTCTATGGAATGCGGTTTTCACTGATGCAGCTATAGAGGCCTCAATCAACTTTTCCGACAAGAAATTATAGCTGCTTTCTTGAAGTCTAAATTCTCTTTCTAAAATTTTTAAATCTTTCTCTCTCTGTGGAAAATGCTTGAATTGGACTTCTGCTATTTTAAGTGCCTCTTCAGCTTCTATAATCTTAGTTGCTATCTCCTTTTTGTTGGACTTAATTGCCTCTTTAATGTAATTTTTAATTTCTGCAATTTTTTCATCATGAGCAACAACTTTTTCATGGTCTTCAGTATAAAGTGCCAAAAGGTCTTTTCTTTCCCCGATCAATATCTGCATTTTTTTGACCAACTCTGTCATTAATAAATCTCCAAATCCAAAACTCACAGATGTTTCATCAAAGAAATTTCCTTCTGCAATGTAAGCCTCTAGTTGATCTACACTCTGTTTATTAATTGACAGATTAATTAATTGTATTTTTAACTTCGAGATTTCTCTCAATCCTGTTTCGGTTTCTTGTAATGTATTTACAACATCATTTTGTTCTTTGAAAAGTTTCAATTCCAATTCAGCTCGCTCTAATTTTTGACGAACCTCTTCTAATTGACTTTTTATAAAGTTTACAGAAGTATTAGCAGCTGATGCTTTGCTCGCAATATAATCGTCAACATAAACTTGACACAATCTATTTGTAAACTTTGCTGCTCTAACAGCTGATTCATCAGTATAAACAACCCTTAACACAAATATCTCTTTACTAACGGCTTTAACGTCCAACCTGCTTTTAACATCTTTAATCAGACTTTCTCTATCAAAAAAATTCACCTTATAAGCCCCATCTCTTACAATGTTTTTATCAACCAATTCTCTTTTAAAAACAGTAATCTCTCCCCCTTCTAATTCAAAACTTTTCCCTAGAAATGACTCATAAGTCGTCACATTTTCTTCTTTTCCCACCTTTAATGTTACAGAATCGTCTTTTATTATAAGTCCATACTCTTTTTTATATAACTCAGGCTTTTCAAAGTGATATGTCACGGTTATTGGAGAGTTATCGTACAACAAGGTTTTCTTAATACTTCCAGCACGATAAATTGCAACATCAAAGTCTAAACTATCAACAGCCATTCCCACCAATAGAGGTGAGTTTAGAATTTCTGCTTCAGTCTCAATATACTTTTCTGAACTAAACACATCAAAGTCCTCGAACATTGCTGTACTTGAGAATCCGTATTTACTATCATCTAATTTGACCTTGGCTATACTTTGATAGGTTGTATTGGTATACAGGATAATTTTTGCTGCAAACAATAATGCTAACAACAAACACAATATAATGATGGGAATCCCTCTAAGAACAACCCCTAATTGCTTTTTCATATTTTGAAAACCACTCATCTTAATTACTTAATACTGAATATAGGATTGCTAAAGAAGAGACTAAACTTGCAAATGGGATAATTGTAGGTGCTTTTTTATCGATTCGCTGTTCATTTTTAGACAACACATTTAGCACATCTCCTGAATGTAACACTACATTATATTCTAAGGCATTTTTAGAGGTAAAATCCAAAATATAGGTTTTTCCATCTCGAATTAATTGAACCTTTGACTTATTGGCATAAAATGTTAACCCTTGAGCTTCCCCTATAACTTCGGCTACACGAGTTCGTTCTTTCTCTAAAACATATACTCCTGGCTGATTAACCTCTCCCAAAACAGTAACTTTTTTATTCATAATTTTAATTACTATTATTGGATCTTTCAATGTCTTTCCAAACTCTGCTTTTAGCTCTTCAGCGGCCTCTTTGCATGTCAAACCACCAATTTTAAATATCCCTAACTTTGGTAACGCCACAGTACTATCCTCCTGTACGAGTAACCATTTACCAAAAGCCTCATTAGAATTATAGATACTAAATGTTGACCCAACACTTACATCGTTATGGTTCCAAATACTCAAACTAACCTTGTCATCTGGTTTAATAACATGTTCATAAGACGCATCATTTAAAGACACATCTAATACATCATACTTAGGTGTTTTCTCAAAAATATTTATCGTTTTACACTGTGAGAATGATAGGGTTATGAATGCTAATACGATATGTAAATTCCAAGCTCTCATGTCAAGACAAATACTTTATTTGCAAATAGATATAAGCTATAGCTAATAGCACAAAGCTTACTATAAATGTTTTTTTTGCTTTTTTGAGATCTTCATTCTCTTGAAGAATCATATTATACTTATTAATTTGCGCTATTATCCCTGGAATTCTACCTAAAGAATGATTATTTTTTTCTACATAATCATAGGCTCCATATTTTAAGGAATCAACAGCTACAGAAATATTTTCTTGTCCTGAAAGGAACACGATTTGAATATTCGGATTAACACTTTTAATCTCTTTTAAAACTTCCAAGCCATTCATTTTACCTAAATCATAATCTAAAATTATAATTGAGGGATTTTTGTATAGGTTGTCGACACAATCTTCACCAGAATGATAAAGCTGCACATTCGTATAGCCTTTTTCTTCCAACCTACTATTAATTAGCTCAGAATAGAACACATTGTCTTCTACAATAAAAATTTTAGGGTTATTTTTTTCTACTGCCATAATAGTTATGCTGTTAAGTCATTAAAATAATTCGGGTTTAACACATTGTTAATGTCCCAAAAAGCTTCTTTACAAATAACAGTTTTGTTCACTCCTAACATAGAATAGTTACTCGACTCTACATCAGAATAATCTGGAGAAAAATGAAAAACAGTTGTCTCTTTCATTTGTACCTGAATCGTTCGAAGTAAGTCTACTATAGACTCCTCATTATCTTCTTTATGAAAATAAGAGTCTAAGATGACAACACTAGGATTTAGTTCTCTAAAGTTAATATTAGTGTAACCAGATGCTTGGATTAACCAAACGTTACTTTCTGATAATTCAATATGGTTTCTCCAAAATGAGAGCCCAAAATTGTTAAAGCTGATAATTAATACATTTTGTTTCATGGGGGTAGTTATTTTGATTTATATTTTTTGCCGCCGAAATCAGACCAATATTTCAACACATTAGCCTGCAACACCTTAGCATTTCCTATCTTGAGTCATCCTTCCCATTATGGTCTAGATTTCCCAAATTGGGAACTACGATAACTGATTGACCAGCGACTTTAAATCTCCGACAAAATTCGTCACGTTAGCAATTGCATCTGAAGCAGTAAAATCTTGTTTTTCAATGATTCTTACTCTATCCCTCATATGAACTACAGCCATATAATCCAATGAAGGCTTGATACTATGTGCGATTTCGCTAATTCTAACAAAGTTTTGTTCTTCTAGATTTTGTTCTATTTTTTTTATGTTAAGGGTCGTCTCTTCAATAAAAATAGATTTCATTTTATTGAGAAGCCCTACATCGCCATTGGCGAGCTCCTCCAGTAAGGTTAAGTCAATTAAATTTTCCATTTTTTTCCTTTATTTAATCCATTTCAAAATTTTCTCGTTTAATTCATCTTTCTCAAAAGGCTTTGAAACATAGTCATTCATCCCCATGCTCAAATACTTTTCTTTATCTCCTTTTATTGCATTTGCTGTGAGTGCGATAATTGGGATATTTAAACACATTTCTTCTCTAATTACTTTTGTAGCTTCTTCGCCATTCATATTTGGCATTCTTACATCCATTAATACGATATCAAAACTAGCTTCATTCAGCTTTTCTATTGCTATTTCACCATCATCTGCACATACTACTTCACATTCCCAACTTTTAAGAATTGTCTGAGCGAGGAATTGGTTTACCTTATTATCTTCAACCAATAACACTCTAACTCCTTTAGGTAGCTTTTCAACAGAAACATTATTAACCATTGCTTGAAATTTAAGTATCTCTAAATCCAACTCAAATGAAAACTCAGTACCTTCTCCAACCTTACTTTTTACCTTAAGATCTCCTCCCATTAATTTGATCAACTGATAACTAATCGACAATCCTAATCCAGTACCTCCAAATAAACGAGCTGTTGAAGGTTCTGCTTGTGCAAAAGAATCAAATATGCTATTTTGATGTTTCTGAGATATTCCAATTCCAGTATCTCTAACAGAAAAACGAATTTTATAATTCTTTTTATCTTTTTCTAACAGTTCAACCTTTAATACAATTTCACCTTCTTCAGTAAACTTAAATGCATTTCCTAACAAGTTAATCAACACCTGATTTAAACGTGTTGGATCTCCCAATACTTCCTTCCTAATTTTCTTATCTAAATCACGTACAAAATGAAGTTTCTTATCTTTCGCTAACGGTAGAAAAACTTCTACTGTTTTATCTACTGTTTGCATTACATCAAGGGGAATATTTTCTATCTGTAACTTCCCAGCTTCGATTTTTGAGAAGTCCAAGATATCGTTGATAATTGTTAACAGATTTTTTGCTGAAGTATTTATTGTACTTGCATACCTGTATTGTTGATCTGTAAGCAATGTTTCGGTTAAAAGGTTTCCTAGGCCAAGAATAGCATTCATAGGCGTTCGAATTTCATGACTCATATTAGCCAAGAACATTTCTTTACTCTTAACTGAAGCCTCAGCTACTTCTTTTGCTATTTTAAGCTCCGATTCCATTGCTTTACGCTGAGAAATATTTAAATAAATACCTATTGAGCCTAAATAAACTCCTCTGATATCATAGAAAGGAGCATTAGACACAATAACCCATAAGTAATTTCCATTTTTATGACGAATTCTAACTTCACAAACACTTGCAAATTTTCTTGCACCATCTTCATTCGCCTCAGTTTTATCCTCGTCATGTAAAAATACTTCTCGTGCGTTTAAGCCTATTAACTCTTGCTCTTCATACCCACATAGTTCACAAAACTTTGGGTAAGCCCTTGTAATTGCACCTTTAACATCTATTTCTAATAGTCCCAACTCCAAGTTTTCTATTATCCCTCTATATTTCTCCTCACTATTTTTAAGTACTTGAGTTAAATTTCTTCGCTCTGTAACATCTCTTGCTACAACAATAAATTCATTTCTCTCTTTATACGCATTAAAGACAAAGTTAGCAGTTTGATTAATCCAGATTCTATCTCCTGATTTAGTAACAATTGGGAACTCCATATCTTTTGCAGGAAGGTCAAGTTCAACTTGTTTTAAATAATAAGTTGTTACTTCTTTTTCAAAAGAAGGATCTATAATATCATTAATCCTTAATCGCATAAACTCCTCTTCAGTATACCCTGTAACCTCTACTGTTTTAGGATTAACATAGAGAAATCTACCTCGAATATCAGTCTTATAAATAATATCATTTACTGCTTCTACCAACTCTTGATATTCATGTTCAGCAAATTCCAACTGCTTAATCCTTCTGTCAACTTCTGATTGCAGCTCATTATTCAGAGCGTTTAACTTTTGATTCGCTTCAAACAATTCTAGACTTTTTTGCTCTAAAATATTCTCAGCTTCTTTACGTGCTAAACGCTCTCGCTTGATTCTTCTTTGTAATATGTCTAACTCAGAATTTAGCATACTACTCAATAATTTTAATATCTATCCTAACTTCATTGCCAGATAAGTCTCCTAGAACAGTTTTGGTTAAATCTATTTTAGTCTTGAAGTGGTCAGATGCAGCAGTAATTAACCCCATTCCAAAATCAACCATTTTACGTTGAGAATAATAAATCATTACTAAGTGCTTCTCGTTCTCTCTATAACTTTCGAAACGAGGCAACTCAGCGTCTGGGTATAGTTTTACTACTTCCTTATGAATATGACGATCAATATTTTCGAGAAAATCGAACATGGATTTTACATGTTCAAAAAACATCGGATACGAGCGTACAAAAATAGCAAACAAGTAAACTCCATATGCATGCAATAAATCAGGTACAGAAACTTTTGTTTCTTCACTTAACGAGACTATTAAAGCGACTAACTCTGCATGTTTATAGGTTCCTACACTTGTGTATACACCATCGGTAACATCTTGTGATTTCTCCAAAATGGCATCTACGGTTTCGTAACCAAACTTTTCTTCAACCATTTCTAAAAACTCTGTAAATACTATTCCTTTCATATTGCTCTTGATTTTTCGGTTTCTTCTTGTAACATTCTATAGA
>JAUHZI010000043.1 GCA_030426105.1 Bacteroidia bacterium
TACGGAAACGTTTCATCTCTTTCTCAAAATGCTACTGAATTCACAACTGAAATGGGAGCATGGATATTTAACTATGGTGTGCATACACAATATAACGTAGAATTAACTTGTAATGTTAAATTTGGAGGATCTTCAATTTATAACAATTTTGCAATGACAGATTCAATTGAATCAGGTGATAGTGTTTATATCGGATTACCAAACTTTAGTCAAGCTACTTACAATAATGGATATTACACTATTGAGTATGTTGCAGTGTCTGATTCTACTGAAAGTTTACCTTCAGATAATGAAGTAACTACAGGTTTTGTTATGAATGACTTCCAAATTTCTTATGGAGTAATTGATTCAACAACTAATGAGCCAATAGGAGAGTCTTACTATAGACCTTCTGGAGATGTAGGAAGTTACAGTATGTGTGTAAACTTTAGAAATGCTAATGCAAGTAGAGTTGCTGTAAGAGGGTTGACTTTCTCTGCTTCTACTTATAACGCTGATGACTCAACAGTAAACCTTGTTGATGAGTACATTCAAATTGAAGCATTCAAATGGGAAGATAGTTTTACAGGTATAGCTGATGCAACTGTTGATGCTTTAACACAAGTTGGTGCAGGTGAGTATGATTACTCTTCTGATATGCAGAGAGAAAATGTTTATGTTGATTTCCAAGAAGCATTTGCTTTAGAAGATAACCAAAGATATTTATTCTGTGTTAAGACAGAAAGCGAAAATGTATATTTAGGATATGCTACTACAATTGATTATTTCTCTAATCAAGATGCTTTAGATCAGCCAATTACTGTATTGAACTCTGATGGATCAATGAGCTTAAGAGGATTTGGACCAGATGTAACACCTGCTATGACTATAGAAACTTTCCCAGCTAACCAAGTTAGTGTTGAAGAAAATGCTGAAGAGGAAGAGTTAACTGCTTTCCCTAACCCAGCAAAAGATATGATTTCTATTCCAGTTGGTGATGTTGAAGTTACTGAAGTAGTAATTTATGATGTAGCTGGAAAAATAGTTGCTTCACAAAATACAAATGTAGTAAACAACTTATTGACACTAGATGTTACAACAATTCCTAATGGAATGTATGTTGTTGCTTTGAATTATGATAACAATACAACTTCAAAAATTAATGTTGTAATTAGCAAATAATTCACTAAGATTAATTTAATCTTAAAGCCCATTGTTTTTTAACAATGGGCTTTTTTTGTATTTTTATATAGAAAATAAGCGTTAATATGAAACCCTCCACTAATTTATTTGATCTCATAAAATCCTTAACGAAGTCTGAGAAAAGATTTTTTAAGCTGTCTTCATCATTGCAGAGTGGTGATAAAAATTACATGCGTTTATTTGATGAAATTGAAAAACAAGAGGTCTACAATGAAGAGGAAATAAAAGATCGATTTAAAAAAGAAACTTTCATCAAGCATTTACCTTCTGAAAAAAGTCACTTATATAAATTAATATTAAAGAGTTTACGAGGTTTTCATGCTGATAATTCTATTAGCTCTGTATTAAAACAAGAGATAAAGAATATAGAAATTCTCTATAATAAAGCTTTATTCAAAGAATGCAGAAAGTTCCTAAAAAGAGCTAAAAATAAAGCTGAAGAGTATGAGAAATTTTATTATTGGTTTGAGTTAATTAGCTGGGAGAAAAGATTAATAGAAGAAGAATATGAACAAGGGATTTTTAGTTTCGATTTAGAGAAGTTGATTCAGGAGGAACTAGAAGTAATAGAAAAATTGAGAAACTTGGCTGAGTACCAAATGATTTTTTCTCAAATCAATGCAATTTTTAGAACTGGGCTTCACAATAGGCCTAAGGAAGAACTTGCTACAGTAGAAGAGATTGCTAATCATCATTTAATTAAAGGAAAAAATACAGCATTATCTAGCAGAGCGGCGACAATTTGTTATTACATACAAGGAATGTGTAATGCTACTAAACGTGATTATCCTGTAGCTTTATTAAAGTTTTCAAGAACATTAGAAATTCTAGATAATAACCCAAAAATTAAAACTGATTTAGCTAAAAGATATGTCAGTACATTGAAAAACCTAATCTTCTGTAATATTGATGTAAATAACCTAGAGGAGGCTCAACGCTTAATAGACCTTTTAAAAGCTTTGTCAGGCACACCAGGGTTTAATAGTATAGATGTAAAATTAAAAATATTTACATTTAGTTGTAATACCCAAATTATAGTCTATGATCATTTAGGAGAGTTTCAAAATGCAAAAGCCACTGTCCTAGATATGGAAGAAGGGCTTGAAAATTATAAATATCAAATCAATAAAGAACAAAAAGTTCTGTTTTACTACAATATTGCTTATGTTTATTTTGGGTTAGGAGAGTATAAAAATGCTTTAAAATGGATTAACAAAGTAGTGAATGATAACGAGCGAAAGTTAAGACAGGATATTTATACTTATGGAGAGCTACTGAATTTATTGATTCATTTTGAATTAGGAAATTACGACTTGGTAGAATATTTATCAAAGGCTTCTAAAAGGCAACTTCAAAAGAATAAACTAAAAAAAGGTATTGAAATTGATTTTATTAAGCTAGTTGTTCTACTAACTAAAAAGGATCTTCCAGAAAGGATAAAGATTTTAAAATCTTTTGATAAACGTTTTAAAACAGATTTTAACTCACCTAAAGATAAAATCATGAGCGAATATATCGATGTTAAAGCATGGGTTAAAAGTAAAATAGAGCGTATTAGTTTTGAAGAAGCAGTTAAAAAGACTCGCAATAAGAATTAGGCTATTATACTTCTATTGATATTCTAATTTGGAAGAAAATGATGTTTAAACTTTCGCTCTCCAGCAGGAGTGAGAATAGTAAAACTTAAATCAAGATTTAAACCGCTTTGTGTATAGGTCAATTCTGTAGGTGCTGGATTGGCAATATTCCCAAAAGTAATACTTCCCTTTTGATAGTTTTTTACCTTAAAACTTACAAATGCACTACCTTCAGGTTCAAGTAGGTAAATAGGAGTACTTCCGTTCATGAAAATTTTTGAAGTTTGGGAAAACGTTGTGTCAGCCTTATTTATCGTACCACGCAATCCTATAAGTGTATCATGCTTTAGACTCCAATGCTCAATTACTTTTTTCCCAGGAAAAGAAGTACTATCAATCCATATTCCTTGAATCCAACTAAGGTCATATAATGTAATCTTTTGATCTATAGAAGTCGTTTCATTTACTTTAGGCTTATCGAGTGGGTGAGGAGCTGATGGCAGATCCTCAGATTCGCAAGATAATAGACCAATAATGAGTATAGATAATATCAAGAAACGTTTCATAAAAAAGATGTTTAAGACAAATGTAAGTATTATCCAGAATGTTTTATTATTAGTTTTTTAAAAAGTTTATCTTTGTAGAAACAGTATCAAAGAATAGATAATGACAAAAATAGAAAGTAAAAAAGTTGTAGTTAATAGTTCACAACAAGAAGTGTATGAGTTTTTATCAGATATGAATAATTACGAATTACTTTTACCTAAAAAAAATATATCAGATTGGAAGTCTGATGAAAAAACATGTTCTTTTAAAATTCAAAAAACATATAAGTTAGTTTTAGAACATGTAGGTGGTTCAGAATATAACCAAGTCAATATAAAGAGTGGGGAAGGTTCTCCTTTTAAATTTACATTAGATGTCAATTTAGCTGAAGGTGATGCTACTGAAGCTCAATTAATTTGTAATGCAGATATCAACCCATTTTTAAAAATGATGGTTCAAAAGCCGTTAAACAATTTATTTGATTATATGGCCGATAGAATTGCAACTGTAAAAGGAGAGGAACAAGCATAAGTGTTTGTACATAGTAATACCGTTCAAGCGTTTAAAGAGTATTTTTTTGAACGCTTAGAAGTAATATATGGAGAAGGTGAGGTAAATCAATTGTTTAACCTTACCTTTTTTTATTACAAGAATTGGGATAAAATTACTCTGCGCTTCAATGAAAGTGAAAAGCTTTCCGAGTCTGAGTTATTGGAGTTAAGAGCAATTGTTAAGCGTTTGGAAAATGCCGAACCTATTCAGCATATATTCGAATCAACTAATTTTTTTGGATTCGATTTTAAAGTCAATAAAGATGTACTTATTCCACGACAGGAGACAGAAGAGTTGGTCGATTTAATATTGACTAATCTTAAGGAAAAATGTACAATATTAGATATAGGAACAGGTTCTGGTTGTATTCCAATAGCCATCGTCAAAAGTTTTCCTAGTATAAAAGCTAAAGCAATCGATATAAGCTCGAAAGCACTTGCTATAGCTAAGGAAAATGCTGAGCATAACAAGGTCGATTTAGAGCTTTTTAAACAGGATATTTTAACATTAAAATCATTAGGAACGCTTATACCTGAGCATATTGATGTTATTATAAGTAACCCGCCTTATATAACCAATAGAGAAAAGGAATTAATGCATAAAAATGTATTAGATTTTGATCCTCATTTGGCCTTATTTGTAGAAAATCATACGCCTTTAATCTTTTATAAGAAAATAACACAGTTAGCAGAAGAAAAGCTAGCAGCAGGAGGGATGTTGTATTTTGAAATAAATGAACACTTTGGCCAAGAAACAGCTGATTTAGTGAAAAGCTATCAATTTAAAGAAGTTAAGTTAATTCAAGATATTAATGGGAAGGATAGAATTGTTTCAGCTATAAAAAAATAAAGCTCCTTATTCTAATATAAGGAGCTTAAAGTAAAATTATGTTAAGAGCTACTTAGTGTAACTCTGCGTAATTCTTTAATAAAATATTATACTCTTTTAAATCAGAAGCATTAATTCTATTAGTAGGATCTTTCATAATAGAAATTAAATACAATAAACTCTCTTTCTGAGCCTCTTCATTAGATTCAATATCTACATCATTTCCTAGATTGCTGTCTTCAAAACCTTCTATAGGTTCATCTGATAGCATTGGAATATTAAAACCTTCATATGCTTCTACATGTTCAAAAGTCAATCTAGTTGCTTTTACCATTCTAGGGTTTTCAAGTTTTAAAGCAATTTCTCTAACTTTTTTTAATTCTTCAACAATAGTATCTTTTTTAATTTTAATTCCAAAAGACTCTACTTCTTTTTGAAGTTTGTTTAATATGCTAACCGATTCTTTATTTTCCACAGTTTTAGATTTATTAGGTGTTTATGATCAAATTTTAATAGACTTAAATGAGTATGTTAACTTGTCTGAAACCATTTTACAAGTTTTCCAATCCACGTTTTAGGGGCATCTTTTTCAGCTTGTAATTTTTCTTGTTTAGTTGCAGTTTCAACTTGTTTTTTCTTTTTCTTCTTTTTAGGCTTTACGTTAGCAACTTGAGCACTATAGTGTTCTTTACGTTTTTTCTTTTCGTATTCAGCACGTTCTTGCTTTTTCTTTTCCTCTGCGATACGCTCTTGCTCTTCCCTTTTTTTCTTTTCAGCTAGAATTTCTTCAACCGACTTTTTCTTCTTCATCGGTTTATTAGGGCGTTTGTAAGCTGGCTTTTTACGCTTAACAGGAGCTGGCTTTTCAATAGACGCTTTTAGTTCTTTTTCTAAAGTGGCTAATTCCTTAGCAGCATCTTTTGTAGAGGTGGCTTCTGAAACCTCTTCTTCAATAACTTTTTTCTTTTGAGGAAGTTCTATTTTCCTTAGAACTTTAATTTGTTTAAGTTCTGGTTTAGGTGCTTTGATTAATTCTATTTCCTCTTCCTCATTAACTTCAGTCTTTTCAACAACTTCAGAAACCTCCTCAATGATAGCTTCTTGAACTGGTTCTTCAACAATTACTTCATTATCCTGTTCTTTTGATTCGGGAATATTGTTTTCCTCTGTTGTAACTACAGGTTCAGATGGAGTTTCTACAGGTTTAGGTTCTACTTTAAATTCAGCTTCTATTTTTTCAAGGAAGTTGTCATCAATCTTTGCATTTGGATGATTTTCTATCGTAACTTCAAATTCCTTTTCTATAAATGTAACTATCTTGGAAGTAGATAAATCTAGTTTTCTAGAAAGTTGTCCTAATCTCATGTTGTATTTTTAAAATTAATCTACAAATATACTGATATTCTAGTTAAAATAAAAGCCAATTTTATGAATAGAAAGTTTGCCCTTTCATAACCATTCTTCTTAATTGTAAACTACATCTATAACGGTCTTCTCGATAAGTGTCATGTAATTCATCTAATTTGTTAACACATTTGGCAATTCCTATTTCATCAGCCCATTTTAAAAGCCCTTTAGGGTAGTTGACTCCCTTAGTCATTGCAGTGTCTATATCATCTCTGTTAGCGATGTTTAAAAATAGTGCATCGGCAGCTTCATTGATTAGCATGACTAAAACTCTCCAAACAATTTCCTCTCCAAGTGCTTTGTCAGTATTTGGTTCAGGTAGTTCAGCTCCGTCAGCATAATCATAATAACCCCTTTTTGTTTTTCTTCCTAACCACCCAGCTTCAGCATGTCTTTTTTGTGTAAATGATGGTTTATATCTAGGGTCGTAATAAAAAGCCTCGAAAACTGATTCTGTAACGGCGTAATTAACATCATTACCAATAAAATCCATCAAAGTAAAAGGTCCCATTCTAAAACCTCCTAATTCTTTAAGAGCCCAATCGATTGTCGCAAAATCAGCAATTCCCTCTTCATAGATTCTTAAAGCTTCACCATAGAAAGGACGAGCAACTCTGTTCACAATGAATCCAGGTGTATCTTTGGCTATAACAGTTCGTTTCCCCCAAGAGTCAATTAAGTCTTTAGAAGCTGAAACTGTTTGTTCAGCTGTTTGGATTGCTGGAATGATTTCAACTAATGGCATCAATGGAGCTGGGTTGAAAAAATGAATCCCTATAACTCTGTGAGGTTTAGAACATGCCCCAGCAATTGCAGAAACAGATAAAGATGATGTATTGGTAGCCAAAATACAATCTGATTTACAAAGTTCATCTAATTGTTTGAAAACCGATTTTTTTATTTCTAAGTTTTCTATAATAGCTTCAATAACCAAGTCACAATCTGAAAAACCTTGTAGTTTAGATATTGGTTGTATTCTAGCTAATATTTCATCAGCTTCTTGACGAGTATATTTTTCCTTTTCAACCAAGCGATTAAATATTTTATTAAGGCTTGTAAAGGCTTTATCTATGGCTTCTTGATTAGCATCAAAAAGTACAACTTGATGTTTTGATGTTGCTGCTACTTGAGCTATTCCTGCTCCCATAGAACCTGCTCCTAAAACTCCTATTTTCATGTGTGTATGTTTTTTACAAAAATAATTAAAATGTCTGAATAGATGACTCAATTAAACTAAGAAGTTCTTCTACAGATAAGAATGGACCTCGTTTTAAATTAGTAAGTACTATTGCAGTTTTGTTTAGCTCTTGGTCTAAGATGAAATAAGTCCTAAATCCTTTCCACCATCCAGTATGAAATACAATGTTTGGGTGTTCTGTTCGTTCCAAAATACGAAAACCATAGCCATAATTTTTTCCATCTTTTCTAGATTCATTATGAGGGCTAGTAGCAAGAGTTAGCGTTTCTTTTTTTATAAGTTTCCCTGTTGTTAAACCTCTATAAAATAGGTAAAGGTCTTCTACACTAGAATATATACCTTTATCTCCTACAACTCCATTAAGGTATATATCAATATAGGGATTATAAGCACCGTTGTATGCCTTAACAGGAGATTTAAGCTCTGCCTTATTGGTTCTATTGTATACTACAGTATTTTTCATTCCTAATGGAGTGAAAATATTTTGTTTTAAATAATCCTCAAAAGAAAGTGCAGCAACTTGTTCCACAATTGAAGCCAACAACATATAGTTGGTATTACAATAATAGAATTTGGTATCAGGTGCGTAGTTTATGCCAGGTTGATATTTAGTCATGATATCAAGAACATCTTCATTCGTGATTGTTTTGTGCTTATCAGGCCATATAGAATCAGGAGCATCACAGAAGTGCGTGTATTGACTCAACCCAGAACGGTGGGAGAGGAGTTGATGAATGGTAATCCCAGAATAAGGAAATTGAGGTAGATATTGTTGTACAGAGTCAGTCAGTTTTAATTTACCTTTTTCGATTAACTGTAAGCAAGCAATTGCAGTAAAAGGTTTAGAAGCAGAAGCCAATTGGAATGTACTAGCTGTGGTTAAAGAATCCTTGGTGTCTAATGATGAAAAACCATAAGCTTTCTTAAGAATGGTATGATTTTTCTTGGCAAATAAAATGGTTCCATTAAACGTTTTTTCTTCAAACCTTTTCTGGAAAAAAGTATCTATTTGAAAAGCCAATGGAGCGTACAAACTATCATAATAGGCTGTACTATCAATTGTTGGTTCTTGCTCTACTTCTACAACAACGGGGTGCTGTTGTTCTTGAGTTGGCTCAGAACATGAAAATAAGAGCAAAAGGATTCCTATTAAGAATAGAAGTGGATTGTGCATGTAATTAACCTCCAAATACAAAGTATAATTGAGCAAAACCAGCCGCCATACCCAATACAGCACCAATTAAGATTAATTTTAATTCATCTTCTTGGAATACAGGCCTTAAGAAGCCTACAAACTCAGGTGGACTTAAAGCTTGCATTTTTGTTCTAAATACCGTTTCTAAATCCATAACTTCATCAGCGTAACTAAAGACAGGCTTCACAGAAGATGGCATCTCTCGAATGACTTTATCTAAAACAACATTTTTCATTTTATCATAATTACGTTTTCCTGCAACCAAATTCACTACTGGTTTTGAGATTCCTACTCCTTCATCAATACCTCTTTCGGCATGTTTAAGTACAAGATTGACAAAACGTTCTTTGGTAGAACCATTAATGATGGCAGCAAAAATACGATCGAATGTGAAGATTTCTTCAGTTAACATTTTAGCATATTCTTCTGCAACTTCATTTTGACGTTTGATAAATAACCCTTGAAATTTCATCCCTAAAACTGATTTTTCTTCAACAGGTTCAAAAATTAGCTTAAGGGCTAACCAATTTGTAGCGTATCCAACAATTAATCCAGCTAGTGGAAGAATCCACCATTCTGGGAAGTAATACCAAACTCCCATTTGAGCAATACCAAATAAGAAACCAAAATAGAATCCTGAACGTTCGATAAATTTAAATTCCTCTTTTCCACAGTTCAAAAACATTTCTACCATCAACTGTTTGTCAGATGTTAGACGTTGAACAACCATTTCTTCAATATTAAAAACTTCTTCAATATTATCTTTTACATCTGACATGATTTCAGAAACTACTTCAGGCATATCCCTTGAGATACGAGCATACGTCATTCGTTTAACAGATTCTGGAATTCTTCTCCAAATATCAGGAGATTGTTTTTCCATAACTTCATCCATAATCTCTTTAGAAATTCGGTCAAATTGAGGACGCATTTCCTCAGCAACTTGTGAAGGTTCTAATTGTGCAAATAGCTCTCTAACATTAACTAATTTTGTAGTCCAAAGATTTACAGAAATCTTGGCCATTTTTTCTGCTTTAGAAGGGATAATACCTTGCCATCCTAAAAAAGGTTTAATTCCCCAAAACTCTAAGGGATAAAAGGTCATCTTTAAGGCCAATACGTTGGTTCCCCATCCAACAATTCCACTTACAAGTGGTATAGATAAAAATTGGAGGTATACTCCATAAGCGTCTAAAAATTCTGTCATGTTCTAAGGCTATTTCGGCTAAAAATAGAGAAAAGTTTATTCAAATCGATATTTTTTAGTACATAATTTTCATATTATTTATTTATTAACTGTATATTTAGTTTTTGTAAATAATTAAACCTATGAATTTATTCCATTTTTTAACCACTAAGGTGTTATTGTTATGTTGTGGTCTAACTTTACTTTTTTCATCATGTTATAAGATAACGCATAACACCATTTTAAAGGGACAATTTCATTTGAATGCTTTTGAAATTAATGGTGGTTCTACAAATTTTATGGGGGGAGTATTACCTGATTATGTTGATGAAAATGGAAATGTAATAGGTGACTATGTTATTTACATGTTAGATAATGGATTGATGCGTGGAGAGTATTATTCTAATGGAAATTTAGTCTATTATCGAACAGGCGAGTGGGATATGCCTACAAAAGATAGTATCTATATGAAAATAGATGTATTTGTTGATGGAACATTTTATATTGAGCAAGTTAGCTCGAGTGAAATGCTAATGAGTACGGATAAAAATCAAATTGGGTTTTTCAATATAGGTGAAGTAGCAAGTACTTTACGTATTTCAAATGGAGAACAAAAGGATCCTAATAATACTAAACCATAGTTGTTACAAAACTATTTCCTGAATAAATTTTGTACAAGTAATTAATGTCTTTTCAGTAGCTTCTTTGTGGGGATTATGCCCTGCATCTTTTAAGATCAACTTTTCTGTTTTTCCAGAAACTTGTGTTACAATTTGATTAACTTGTTTTAAAGTCCCAAATTCATCATTTTCACCTTGTATGATTAGAGTGGGGCATGTAATGTTTTTTAATAAGTGCTCAATATTCCAAGATCTATAGCTTGGTCTAAGCCAAGTATCAGTCCAAGCCTCAAAGATGAATGGAGTTCGATCAGTGTGGTATTTTTGTAATTTTTCTTTTAAGTTGGTTGTCTTATAAGCATCTTTAGCAGCAAGAATACCTTTTAGGGTTATGTCTTCTACAAAAATATGGGCGCCTTCAGTTATAATACCTTTAATGGTCAGTGGATATTTAGCTCCAGCTATTAGGGCTATTGTTCCTCCATCACTATGGCCAAATAAAATGGGGGTGGGAATATTTAAAGCTCGTATGAGTTCGTTTAAGGTATCAGCCTCAACCTCTAGATAGTTATTTGGTCGTTTGGGAAGTTGAGAATTAAGACTAGATTTTCCATAGCCTAATCGGTCATAAACAAGATAATTACAATTGTTTGCTTGAGCTATTCTTTTTGGGAAATCCCTCCAAAGTTCAATACACCCCAGAGAGTCATGCAAGAAAATGAGAGTAGGAACAGTTTCGTCGAATTCATTTTTTTCTATTTCTAGTTCCCCTAGACCATTTTGAAGTTGGTAACGCATGCTTAAAAAGATAGGGGTTATTCAAACTTAACTAAGTAAGCATCCTTAAATGAAGATTCACGAATTTCTTTTAGAAGTTTTTTAGCTTCTCGTTTATCACTATAAGAACCGACATAATATTTATAGTTGAATGGAGAAGTAGAGTTGGTTATTTTTACTTCTTCAATAGGTTTTCCAATAGCTTTAAAATCAGGGTTTTCTAAAGAAACAGGCCCTGTAGAAGCCATGATTTGGATTTTCCACACAGGTCCTTCTTTTTGGGCAGGTGTTGACTCTCCTGGTTTACGCATTGAGATATTATGCTTTTTACCAACATAATCTCTAAAACCTCTAAAAATCGCAGAAGCAATTAAATCTTGACCACGATCAGAATTCAAATAAGCTTCTTCAGCTTTGTTCGTCATGAACCCTGTTTCAACCAAAATTGCAGGCATCTTACTGTCTTTGAGGACTAATAAATTATAAGTCCGATCAGTTTTTAACTTTAACCCTCGACTATTTCTTCCGGCTCTGGTGCTAAATTGCTTCTCAATTTCTAATCCTAGCTCTCTACTAGTTTTGCTTTTGATATTGTGGATATGCGTCTCTGTTCCGTATACATCAGGTTTAACAGATGAATTACAATGTACAGAGATAAAATAAGCTGCTTTTAATCTATTAGCCATAGCAGCTCGCTCTTCTAAAGGAATAAAAACATCAGTAGTTCTTGTATAAACAACTTCAATTTTATGACCTAAGAATTGGTCAATGTAATGACCTAGTTTTTGGGCTATTAGTAGGTTGATTTCTTTTTCTACTTTCATCCCCTTGGTTTTATTTAAATTACCAGGGTCTTTTCCTCCATGCCCAGCATCAATTACAACAATCATTCGCTTAGAATCTTGAGCTACAGTTGAAAATGCAACAATTGAAATGATAAAGAAAAGGATATATTTCATAGTTAATGGTTAGATAACACGTGTTATAAATTGAACTTTTTTACTCCAATAAACGTTGGTTGTTATTTCAGTAATCATAATGCCTTTGCTGGTCGAAGCATGAATCATATAGAGTTTATCTCCTTCTACCTTACTTACGATACCAACATGACTAATGTTAGATTTACTTGAGCCAAAGAAAACTAAATCGCCAATTCGAGCATCTTTTTGCTTTACTTTTTTATGGCTAACTGCTTGTGCTTTTGATGTTCTTGGTATGTTAATTCCATTTTTGGCCATTACATACTGCGTAAAGCCAGAGCAATCAAAACCTTTGGGAGTAATTCCTCCATATTTATAAGGCGTTCCTAAATGCTTATTCGCTTCCTTTAATATCGCTTTTTGTTGTCGTTTTAAACTATTTGAAGAATTATTCGTTTCAACATGCTCTTCCTTATCTGAAGTATTAGAACTTTCTGAATTAGGTTTTACATTAGGTTGAGTAGCAGTAATCTCTTCATAGCTCACTTGATGTTTAAACAATTGGTTGTACGTTTGGAACTCAGCTTTTGCCTCTGTTGATTTTCCTTGTTTTTCTAAATTTCTAATTTTATTGACTAAGCCAATTTGTAAATCATAAATATAAATTGCGTAAGTCAGTCGATATTCACCAATAGAGTCTAACGATACAAATGTTCTGTAGTTATCAAGTGCGTTCTTTTCTGAATATTTATTTTTTGTTTTAGTTAATTGATAAACGGCTAACGCCTCAAATAATTTAACAGGAGCACTGTTTTGGTATTTTGAATCTTTTTGAAGTTTTCTTGTTTTTCGGAAAACTTTACTGTAGTTCCCCTGGTCATACAGCATTTCAATCTTATCAATAGTTCTATCCTGTCCCCAGACAATAGAGGAAAACATTATACTTGATAAGGTGACAAAGAGATATGTTAAAGTATACTTCATTGGCTATTTACAAAAAAAAAGAATAAATCAATAGAAATTACTTGAATGAAAATAGTATGCCAACAACAAAATGTTAACTGTTAAAAAATGAAAAAGGGGTTAAGATATCGTTAATATGATTGCCCCCCTTTGGTTTAATTGTTATTTTTGAAACAAATATTGCTTAAGATGGAAAGATTATCAAAACCTATTGGAATTATCTATTTAATTATAGCCGTTGGAATGTTACTGAATGGAATCTACAATGCCTCAGAAAGTATTCCTGATCAGTTTAATTTATATTGGATGGCAACTGGTGGGGCTTTTTTGATAGGAGTTTTAAGTTTATTAATCTCTAAAGGTTTAGTTGCTTCAACATATATTTCTAGAATTCTAGTTGGAGCCTTATTTATCGTGTCTGGTTTAATCAAAGCGAATGATACTTTAGGTTTTTCTTTTAAACTGGAAGAGTATTTTGCTGAGCCTGCCTTGAATTGGCCGTTTTGGGAACCTTATTCTTTACCATTGTCAATATTCATTGCTGCTTCTGAAGTAGTATTAGGTTTTGCTGTTTTATTTGGTGCTTTAATTCGTCTATCGTCTTGGGCTTTATTGGGAATGATTTTGTTTTTTGCTTGGCTAACGTTTTTTACAGCAGATTGCAATGACACACAGTATAATTATGGTGAATATCGTAATTTATATCAGTCAGGTGATGCTTATTTAAAAGACGGAGATTACGAAATTGCATTAGATAAATATACAGATGCTAAAACATTTTATTCGGAGGAAGCTATTGATTATAGAATTAATCAAGTTCCGACTTTAAAACAAAAAGGAATCAAAGTTCAGGAAGATTCTGTTTTGTTTTATATGGATGGAGATAAACGTATTAATTTTGTGGCTTCAGCTCCTTTTGAAAAGGACTGTGTGACTGATTGTGGTTGTTTTGGTGATGCTCTAAAAGGCTCAGTCGGACGTTCGTTAACACCTTGGGAATCGTTTTTTAAAGATATCACATTATTAATTTTTGTGATGCCGATATTCTTTATGCAAGGAAGCATTCGTTTTAATTCAGCCAAAGATGATAAGATTATTTTGCCTGCAGCATTAGTGTTTACAATAGTTGTTGGAGGGTGGTTATTTGGATGGTGGTTCCCAACAATTTTTACTGGTCTACTGTTTGGAATATACTTAATTATTAAACGCTTTTTAGTTAAAGAAGTGCAAGTAATAGCAGCGGCTATTGTAGTCATTCTTGCTTCATTTGGTTTTGCTCTATATACCATAAATTATTTACCAATTAAAGATTATCGAGCTTATGCTATTGGAAATAATATCAATGAGAAGATGAATGATGGTGTTGATGGAGTATATAATGATATGATGGTTTATGAACACAAAGAAACCAAAGAGTTATTAGAGATTGATCAGAATGAATACATGCAGCGTTGGAAAGAAATTGAAGCAGAATATACTTTTAAAGATCGAACTAAACGCGTTGTAAAAGAAGGTGTACCTAATTCTATTTCAGATTTTAAGCCATTTAAATATTATCAGTTTCTTTCTGATAACGAAAAGAACAATGGAGTGATTAAAGCAGCTGTAGCTAAAATCTATGATCAATATTATCATAAAGTCCATGTTTTAGAAAATGTTCAGCACAATTATACCGATTCTGTCTTGGAGATTGATTATGATTCAACTTTATATCCATTATCAGATACAACATGGGTTTATAAAGGGCTAGTTGAGGCCCGCTTAGATGCATCTAAGCAAATGGAAGTTGATTTTACGCAGTACTTGTTGAGCTTGAATAAGGTTTTATTTATTATCTCTTATGATTTAGATAAGACCAATGAAGAAGCATGGAAAGCATTAGCAGCTATTGCTAAGAAAGCTGAAGAAAAAGGTGTTGCTGTTTATGCTATCACTAATGGTTTACCTGTTGAAACAGATATGTTAAATGAAGAAATAGGGGCCAATATAGCCTTCTTAACTATGGATGCTACGGAATTGAAAATATTGGTTCGTTCAAATCCTGGTGTGCTATATTTAGAAAGTGGAACAGTCCTTCAAAAGCTGGATTTTAATAGCCTAGAAAACCTAGAGCTTTAAAATCTATTTTATAGTTGATAGTATGTTTTATGAGCATGGAATTAGCAAATTCTAATGCATATCGTTTTTTTTAATATTCTCCAATGAAGTTGTATTTCTCTAAATACCATTTTTATGGTATTGTAGAGCTGTAAGTTTTGTCATAGTTTTGTCGTTATATTTAATTAATCTAAATAAGAATTAAAGTTAATAATAATGAAAAACTTAATTATAATGGTAGTTTTAGGGCTTTTAGCAATAGGCTGCAATACAGAGACAGAGGTTAAAACAACCGAAAATGGAGAACAAAAAATAGGGGTGTTAATCGTTAATCACGGGTCTGTAGCTGAATCCTGGAGAAATATGTTGCTAGAAGTTGAGGAGCATGTTGAAGCAGATTTATTGGCTCATAAAAAAATTACCGATGTAAGAACTGCTTTTATGGAATACACAGAACCATCAATAGCAACACGTATGAAGGAGTTTGATGAGGAGGGGTACGATGAGGTAGTCATTGTTCCTGTATTTTTGACTGTAAGCTCACATTACTCACATGATATTCCTGTTATAGTAGGACTGAGTTCTGATTCAAAAATTAAAGCAGAATTAGCAAAAGAGAAAATCGATGTATATAGAGCGAAAGCTAAAGTTTCGATCACTCCTCCATTAGACTATACATCAATTTTAAAGAAAAATATTGCTAGAAGAGTCAAAGCTTTGAGTAAGAATTCAGAAAATGAAGGAGTTTTGTTAGTAGCGTATGGAGACGAACAATATAATCAACAATGGGAAGAAATGGTTGATGCGATAGGGAAATACTTAAAAGTGAAAACAAAGCATGAAGATATAGCCTATTCGTGGTGTGGACATCTTGTACGCTATTCAACAGAACCAACAAAAGATGGTATTACACAGTTATTGGAGTATAATGATAATGTAATTGTAATTCCAGTTTTAATAGCTAATGATCCTTATTTCCAAAATGATATTATTCAAAAAGCTGTTGATGAAGTAAAAACTGGAGAGAATGTACTGTATGTACAAGATGCAATATTACCTGATGCTAATGTCGATAATTGGGTAAAAGAAATAGCAATTGAAACAGTAGAGAGCTTGTAGTATTGATAGCTTTGATGAAAAATAAAACCAAACAAATAAAAAAAGTCTTAGCTACACTAATAGTTGGGGCTTTTTTTCTATTCTTTTGGTTAAATGGACCTTTGCACTTTACGGAAGTGCTTGCTCATCTCGAAGTTGAAGAAACACCTTATTCTAAATCAAAGTTTGTTGGTACAAAGAAAGAGTCAGAACATTTTAAGGAAGTAGGAGCGGTAGAGGTTGAAGGACATGGTTGGTCATTGGTGAATGATGAAGCTAAAGAAAAAAAAGCATTTAAAATGCTTTCTTCAAAGGAAGAAGATAATCGAATAGCACAACAGGAGTTAGAAAGTATAACTAAACATGTAAAGCAGCTGTTCTCTAATTCAATTAAAACTGAAGGGCATTTGGCGGAGTTCGGTCCATTTTTGTCTATAAGATATGAGGATGAAGATTTTTTATACTTGGAAACTCAACATAATTTGAATCATATTAGAGGGTATGGTGGTCCAATACAGTTAGGGGTTTTAATTGATGCTGATGGGAATATTAAGCAGGTTCAACATGTTTCATCTAAAGAAACTGTAAGCTATTTAGAAAAAGTCCAGCGAAGAGGGTATTATGAGCAATTTACTGAGGTTCCTTTAGAGAAAAAACACCAGATAGATGCTGTTTCAGGAGCGACTTTAACGACTGAAGCGATAGCAGAAACAACTACCTCACTCATTGATCTTTATCACCCTGAAATAGAAGAGTATTATGAAGATTTAAATAGTTCGTCTTTTTATATTATAGCTAAAAATACATTGTGGTGGGTATTACATATTGTAGTCATAGCGTTATTGTTTATATATGGTTTTCAGAAGAAGTATAAAAAATCGAAAAGAGATATTCAGATTTTAAGTTTTGTATCAGTATTGTATATCGGATTCTTTATGAATAATTCGTTTACCTACATCTCTTTTTTACACCCATTTTTAGGAACTTCAGTATCGTCATTAATAGCTTTATATAGCTTATTTTCTTTATTAGGAGCAATATGGGGTAAGAATTTATATTGTAAATATGTTTGTCCATACGGGCATCTTCAAAGGGTAGCGCTTAATTTGTCCAAAAATAAGTTCAGTAAGAAGTTTTTTATCTCTAATAAATGGGTTAAAAGAATAAGAGATGGTATTGCCATTATATTAATTACTGGTGTTCTTCTGGGGATGAGATCATGGGGGAATTTTGAAGTTTTTCCAGACATTTTTGGACTTGAATTTATCTCATTTTGGTTTGGAGTCTCTTTGCTTTTAGTGTTGGTTAATATCCGATACCCATTTATATGGTGTAGAATAGCATGTCCAACAGGGGCCGTTCTAGATAAAATTAGTGAAGTTGTCAAATAGTTAAAATTCATTATTTGAAATTCTTCAATACCAATATTATGTTATTTTTGTGGTATTCTTAGATTGGAGAATGCTAAAACTATAACACTATGCCAAATATATTACCAGATAATTCTGTTGAAATAACTATAGAAAACCTAACTATTGAAAAGATTAATGAAATCTTAGAGGCAAAAGCAACACTAAAGTTAAGTGAAATTGCAAAACATAGAATTCAGAAATGTCGTCATTATTTAGATCAAAAAATGACGGAGAAGGATAAGGTATTTTATGGTATTAATACTGGCTTTGGTTCGTTATGTAATACCGTAGTTTCTAACGAAGAACTTTCAACATTACAAGAGAATTTGGTTAAATCTCATGCTTGTGGTATGGGAAAAGAATCTTCTTCAGAAATTGTAAAGTTAATGTTGTTGTTAAAGATACAAGGTTTGTCATATGGGCATTCAGGTGTAGCGGTATCAACTGTACAACGTTTAATTGACTTTTATAACAATGATGTATTGCCTGTAGTGTACGAACAAGGTTCTTTGGGAGCTTCTGGAGATTTATCTCCTTTGGCACATATGTCATTAGCTTTATTAGGTTTAGGTGAAGTCAACCATAAAGGAAAAAGAAGATTGGCAAAGGATGTCTTGAAAGACTACAAGTGGGAACCAATTACCTTACAGTCAAAAGAAGGTTTGGCTTTGTTGAATGGAACTCAATTTATGAGTGCACATGGTGTATTAGCGTTAATAAAAGCAAAACAAATTCTAAAAATGAGCAACATGGTAGCTTCTGTATCTATAGATGCTTATGATGGAAGAATTCAACCGTTTTTAGATAATGTTCATATTGTAAGAAACCATAAAGGGCAACTCTATACAGCTAGAGCAATTAGAGAAAACCTTGAAGGAAGCGAATTAATTACACAGCATAAAGTAAACGTCCAAGATCCTTATTCTTTTAGATGTATACCTCAAGTTCATGGGGCTACAAAAGACGCTGTGGATTATGTAACAACTGTAATAGAAACAGAAATAAATTCTGTAACAGATAATCCAACAATCTTCCCAGATGAAGATTTGGTTGTTTCGGCTGGGAATTTTCATGGACAGCCTTTGGCTTTAGTATTGGATCATCTGACCATTGCGGTAGCTGAATTAGCGAGTATAGCCGAGCGTAGAGTAGTAAAGTTAATTTCAGGAACAAGAGATTTACCTCCTTTTTTAGTCGCAAATCCAGGATTGAATAGTGGATTTATGATTCCACAATATACTGCTGCATCTATAGTTAGTAAAAATAAACAATTGTGTACACCATGCAGTATTGATACTATAGATTCATCTAATGGACAAGAGGATCATGTAAGTATGGGAGCCAATGCTGCAACAAAACTATTAGAAGTAGTTTATAATGTAGAATCGGTAATTGCTATTGAACTGTTTACCGCTGCTCAAGCTTTAGAGTTCAGAAGACCTAAGAAGTCGTCAATTATTATTGAACAAATGCTTAAGAAGTATAGAAAAGAGGTTCCTTTTATTACAGATGATATTGTGATGCAGACTGAAATGCATAAGTCAGCAGAGTTTATTAGAGAATATGAACGATCACTATAGGGTAGAGTAGAGACAATTTATAAATTTAATTGTCTAGCTCTTTTTTCAATTGAACCCGATATAGTTTAGCGAAGATAGGAGTCTTTTAAGCAGGCTATTCTTGATCAATCGTAAATGTAGCAGTTAGCCCTACACTAAAATTACGTGGTAGTTTGTGAACTCCAAAAATAGCTCTTGAATGCTCCCCTTTTTGCCCAAGTATTTTAGTGAAAAGGTCAGAAGCTCCATTAACAACATATGGAGAGTCATCCCAATTTTCGCTAGATTGAAAATAGGCGTCAATGTGGTTTAGACCTATTATTTTGTGAACTCCTATTTTTTCCTCTATTTGTGCTAAAACATTTAAAGCGCAGACTTCCATAGCTTTATATCCTTCTTCAGTTGAGACTTCAGCTCCTAATCTTCCTTGAAATTTAAACACATTATCCCAAATAGGAAACTGAATAGCAATGTAAGCTATATTCCCTCTAATATTGACTGATTTATAACTCCCTCCAGGAGTTGATGTACTAGGAAGTTCATATCCGTGTTTTTCTAATTTTTCATTTAATGTCATCTTCTTTTGTATCGTTTAAGGTAATTAAGGAACAGTGTTGTATAGTTAGTTTTCTGTTTGACTCAATTTTTCTATTTGTCTACGGTGTCTTAAAATGTGTACAATTGCATGTTCAAAGAGTTGTTCAACATCATACTTTTGTCCCCAGCGAACATTAATTTTTTTTCCAGAGCTATATTCTGTTAAATTGAGAGTGGGGTAATCAAAGAATAGTTGTTCAGTATAGTTAAACATTTCTTGTAATGCAAGTTTATATTCTTCACTATTGCTGAGTGCAATTTTCGCTCTATAATCAATAGTTTCTCCTAGTGATTTTCGAATTTCAATAACATAGGTATAACCGCTTTGGACAACATGAGTAAGGATGTTTTGTATGGAAATACAGTCTTGATCGTTTGTAGTAAAATCAATAATTTTAGTTAATTGTTGGGGAGAGATATTGGCAATAACAGAGGTCAATTCATCTAATGCTTTTTCATATTCGTCAAGTAGAGCTCCTATAGCGCCATTATTTCTAAATTTTCTTTTGGAATTCATTGGTATCGATTAGCTGTAAAGAATAATAAAAAGGAGTAGATGAAACTTGTTTCATCCAGAGATTTATGCTTACGCCTCTCTAAAGTTAGAACTTTATTTTTAGGATATTGGCAAAGGTTCCTTATAGATGTTTTACTCTGTTTCACGTTTAAATTCTGTTTCTAGAAACTTTTGCGTCCATTTACCATTTTCATAGACTCCAACAATGAAATCGTATGAATTTTCAGTTTTATAAACCCACATTTCTGTCATAAGTGTTTCACCATAACTATATTTATAGATTAAGTTGTTGTTGTCTCCTTCTACAGTTCCCTCAGTTAATCCTCCAAATACATCAAATTCCCAAAATTTAATCTTTTTTGATTTAGAATCATATTGTCTTATTCCTTGATTTCTCAAACCAAACTCAGTTTGTGAGGTATTTGTAAAACCTAAAGATTGCACGTTGATTATTTGATTGTTAAGCGAAAATTCAAAGGTGATTTCTTGTTTAAATTGACTTCCATCTCCCCACTTGCCTTCAGCATACCAAGTATGATTTACCAATGGATTGAAAATTTCTAATGGGTTTTTCTGAGTATAAATAATTATGGGAACGAGAAGAAAAAGTAGGCCTATTTTTTTCATGATTTTATAATTTTTTTTAAAATGCTCAATAGCATATTAAGTGTATTACAAAATTAAGGTTTTTAGAGAATACTAGTAATAAAATAGGAAGGTAAAAAAGAAAAAGCGCAAACTGAAAGTTTACGCTTTTAAGAATTTAGTCATGATGCAAACTAGTCTTCTAATACTTTCATTAGAGTTGTTGCTAATTTCTCAGGTTGAGAAAAATTTGGGGTATGGCTTGTGTCAAGAGAGTAAACCTTATTTACTTTTCCTTTATGCATAGCTCTTTGTATTTCAATGGGAATTGCTTTATCAGCTGTACATTCAATATAAAACTTTGGAATTTTCTCAAAAGTTTCTGGTGTAATTTCCAGTTCATATAATAATGGAGCTAAAGGTTCTGGGACAATATAGGGTTTAGCTGTTTCAAAAACTGATTTAGGAAGGTCGTGTGCAAAGGCTTTTTGTATTTCTTCTTCTTTGATTAAGGCGTAAGAATTGTCTTCAGATAAATAAAAGTTGTCTACAGCATGTGAATTTGTTACCAGTTCGGTGGCTTTATAAAAGCTTCCTCCTTGAGGTAATAAAAATGCAGTTAGGTATACAAGTTTTTTGATTTTATTTGGTCTAAGCTCAGCAACTCTACTTATCGTGATTCCATTGAAGCTATGCCCTACTAAAATAACAGGTTCACTTTGTTGGTCCAAAATAGAAACTAAAGTTTCAACATAATCTTTCATTGTAATTGATGTTACCGAAGTGCTATCGCTTCCATGTCCTGGTAAATCAGGAGTAATCACAGTATGTTGATTTTTTCTTAAGGTCTT
>JAUHZI010000211.1 GCA_030426105.1 Bacteroidia bacterium
AGTACTTATTTCGGACAGCAAGATGCAATGTTCACCCAATACATGTTTAATACGTTGAGTGTAAACCCTGGTTATGCAGGAAGTGCTGATATGTTATCAGTAAATGCTATCAGTAGACATCAATGGATATCTATACCTGGAGCACCAACAACACAAACATTAGTATTGCACGGACCAATAAAACAACAAAAGATAGGAGTAGGTTTATCTGTAGTAAATGACAAGATAGGCCCAACTAAAGACCTTTCTGTATATGGAGATTTCTCGTATCGATTAAAACTATCAGAAAAGTCAAGCTTATCATTTGGTTTAAAAGGAGGTATTAATAATCTTAATGTAAACTTTGATGAATTAGAAGGAACAGATGCTAATGATGCAGCTTTCCAACAAAATGTAACACAGCTAAAACCTAACTTTGGTTTTGGATTGTACTACAGAACACCAAAAGCCTATGTTGGATTAAGTGCACCAAAGTTATTAGAAAATCAATTTTCGTCTGGAACAACTAACTTGTTGCAAAATAGACACTATTTTCTGATAGCAGGTTTAGTTACGAAGTTGTCAGATAATTTAGCATTTAAACCAACTTTCTTAGCTAAATATGCAATGAATACTCCATTGTCAATGGATTTTACAGCAAACTTTATTATAAAAGATAGAGTATGGTTAGGAGCAATGTACCGTTTGCAAGACGCTGTTGGTGGAATTGTTCAATTGCAGTTGAGTAAACAATTTAGATTAGGATACGCTTATGATTATACATTGAGTGAACTAAGAGGTTATACAGGAGGGACACACGAAGTTATGTTGAATTACGACTTTAACTTCGCTAAAGATGGCTTAGTCTCACCACGTTATTTTTAATTAAAGTAATGCCCTCCTTATTTTCTATCATAACACATAACACAAAGAAAAGCAGAAACAAAAACTGCAAAAGGAGGGCGCCTTTTTAATAGTAAAGAGTAGTTATTTATGTCTAAACTGAGAAGGTGGTAGATTTTAGTTTGCAAGGTAGATAGCTATTCATTAAATAAACTGAGCCCTGATTTTTTAATTAAAGTAAAGAAGCGGGAAGTCTATAGTTAAAAATGAAGGGCTTGGTTTAAATAAAATAAATATAAAGAAATGAAAAAACAAATAGTTTTAAGTACAGCTTTGTTGAGTATAGGTTTATCGACTGTTTCAATAGCAGGAGACAGAGATAAGTATGCGGTAAAGTTATCTGACTTTAATAGTAAGAAAGCAGATTATAGTCCAACTTATTATAAAGGAGAGCTATTGTATGTTAGTAATAACAGATTAACATCATTTATTCATCGTTACAATAAAGCAGACGGAGAAAAGATGTATGATATTGTTTATAATGGAGAAGATGAAACTGTTCTAGCTCTTTTAGATAAAATCAACTCTAAATATAATGAGGGACCATTAACAGTTATTAACGATGGTAAAACAGTGTTTTTTACCCGTAATAATTACATGGAGAAAAAGAAGGTTGCAGGCCAAAATGGTAAAGTCAACTTGCAGATTTTTTATGTAGAATTGCAAGAAGATGGAAAATGGAGTGATCCAGTTTCATTACCATTCAACAGTGCAGATTATAATGTTGGTCATCCAAGCTTTACTGCTGATGAATCAACAATGTACTTTTCATCAGATATGCCTGGTAGTACAGGAGGGGCAGATATTTACAAGGTCTCTTATTCAAATGGAAAGTGGGGGCAACCTAAGAACTTAGGAATTGCTGTTAACTCAAGTTCAACAGAGTTATTCCCACATGTGTCTACAAAAGGAGAGTTATATTATTCATCTAATCGTGAAGGTGGAGCAGGAGGTTTAGATATTTATAAATCAGAGTTTAAAAGAGGAGCGTATTTAAAAGGAGAAAATTTAGGAGCTCCAATTAATTCTAAAAATGATGATTTTGGAATTATATCAACAATTAATGCTGAAGGTGATGACATAGGCTATTTTTCATCAAATCGTGAAGGAGGAAAAGGAAGTGATGATATCTATGAATGGGAATCGCTGATTAAACCATTGGCTGTGATTGGAAAGTTGTTCAAAGAAACAGACGGTTTACCAATTGCAAATGCTATTATTAATATTACTGATTCAGATGGTAAGACAGAGCAAGTAATGACTGATGCTGGAGGAAACTATTCTTATCCATTAAAAAGAGGAGAAGATTATGCTTTTGATGTAGAGTCACCAGAAGTGTTTAAAAGAGTAGGAACTTTTAGTGGAAATGTAGAAGATAGTCAAACTGAAGTAAAAGGAGATATAGGTGTAGAAGATTGGCCATATTTATACGGGGAAGTTAAAGATGAAGTAGGAAATCCATTAGAAGGTGTAACTTATGTAATTAAAAAAGATGGTAAAGCTGTTTATACTTCTCAAACTAAACCTGATGGAGTGGTAAAATATATTTTACCCTCAGATGCTAAAGAAGGAGATATTTTAAATTATACAATTGAGTATAAGAAGGAAGACTATTTAGCAACTAATAAACCTGTTTCTCAACGTTTAACAAATGCTGGAAAGAACCCAATTCAAAATGGATCTTCAGTAACATTAGTAGAAAATAAAGTAGGAGTAGATATAGCTACAATTGTAAAGATAGAGCCAATTTATTATGAATATAATAAAGCGGATATTACTCCAACAGCAGCAGTAGAATTAGATAAAATTGTAGCATTCTTAAAAGATAATCCAACAGTTTTTATTGAGCTTGCCTCACACACAGATTCAAGAGGTAGTGCAAGATATAACCTAAAGTTATCTGATAGGAGAGCAAAATCAGCAGCTAAATATGTTCAAAGCAAGATTGATAATCCAAAAAGAATATATGGTAAAGGTTATGGAGAGTCTAAGTTAAAGAATACGTGTACAGATAGAGCAGATTGTACAGAAGAACAACATGCTGAAAACAGACGTACTGAATTTACTATAGTTAAATAGAATGGCGGTTGAGTTTTCTTTCCTTATCATTTGACTTACTCATTTAATTAACGCTATTCTATTATTGAAAACAAACTAGAGAGTGACAGAATAATAATAACTTACGTTTAATCATAATTGTTTATTATTCATAGGCAATATGTCCTCTCTAGTTTATTTTCTATATTATGAAAACAACTCAAATTCAATTTTCAGGATTATTAGTTTGCAGTACTAAAGTTGTTTGCAAGGTTGAACTAACCGATGGTAACCTAGATTGTAAGAAAGAAGAATTTGTAGAGTTTTGTTTTCTTATTCAAACTTATTTAAAAAAGAACAATGTAGCATATTTACATTTATCCTTTTGGGAGGGAGTAGATGACAAAGAAGTGGAGCGTTTGGTGTATGTTTTTTATGAAGCACTAGAGCTTTATGGAGTAGAAAATTATATTATAGCGATAGTAGAAACAAATGGAGAAACAGCGTGTTCACAAAATAACATAGAGTTTACATTGTATTTGAGTTGATAATTATGAAAGGAGATGATTTGTTGTGTGTCTTAAGTATATTATTATTGAGTTTTTACATAAAGTATAAGTGCCAAAGTGAAGAAGCTCAGTTAGAGTTTTTGATGATACGACGAAAGTTTTTCAGAGTGATAATAATACTTCAAAATTTGATATTAAGATTACGTTAAGAAAGTAGATATATGTTCAAGATACAGGAGAGAAAGAAGGTTTTGAAATCAGAGTTTAAAGAGAGTAATGGGGTTATTCAATACAAACATTTTTTTGATTTCGAGCAGGCAAATGACCGCTTGGATATGAAACACTTTACCTATTTTTTATATCAGATGCATGATTTGTTATTAAAGAAAGATAAAGTTACAATTCAAATATTAGGAAGTGCATCCAGTTTATCTCCCAAAAACTATAAAGATAACGAAACGTTAGCACGTCAGCGTGCATTTGCTTTACAAGAAGCCTTTCTAAACTATGTTTTACAATGTGGATTCAATAGGGATCAGTTAGATATAATAGCAGTAAATTCCATTGTTCAAAATAGTGAGAGCGATTTTTCTAAAGTCCAATATACTTTAATAACTTGTTATTGATTAAATAAGCACCAACTGTTTTAAGATTTAGGTAAAGAATATTTTTAAAATTTCTTTGTTTTTATATATCCATTGTAATAAAGAGTTTTTCTGAGAAGGTAATTCAAGTTTTTTACAAATTCTACTACGATAGTTATGTAAAGATTTTTGACTTATAAATAGTTTATCAATAATTTCGTCTGTGCTATTACCTTGATGTAGGTACTTTAGAACTTTTTCTTCAGTATTCGTTAAACTAGAAATCAAGTTTATTATCCTATTGTATTCAGTATTCGAAGAGGTTATAGTTGAGCATTTGTCAACACTTGTGAAAAATGATTTTTTGTATATAATGTGATTAAGACAAGATTTTATAGTTTCGGTATTATCAGTTTTTGATAAATGACCATCCCCTTTACTTTTTTTTACGGCA
>JAUHZI010000044.1 GCA_030426105.1 Bacteroidia bacterium
CTTCGTAAGATTAACATTGATTCTAACTTGAATCCTAATTATTCTTTCGAAAACTTTATAGAAGGAGATTGCAATCGTTTAGCACGTTCTGCTGGTTATGCTGTTGCTGAGAAGCCAGGAGGTACTGCTTTTAACCCCCTATTAATTTACGGTGGTGTTGGTTTAGGAAAAACACACCTAGCTCATGCTATTGGTATTTCGATTAAAAACAGGTTCCCAGGGAAAACAGTTTTATATGTTGCTTCTGAAAAGTTTACGCAACAATTTATTGACGCTGTAAAAACGAACAATACCAATGACTTTATACATTTTTACCAAATGGTAGATGTATTGATTATTGATGATGTTCAGTTTTTCTCAGGAAAGGAAAAGACACAGGATGTTTTCTTCCATATCTTTAACCACTTGCATCAAACTGGAAAGCAAATTATCTTAACATCTGATAAAGCTCCTGTAGAGTTACAAGGAATGGAGCAACGCTTATTATCTCGTTTTAAATGGGGATTATCGGCAGACTTACAAGTTCCAGATTTAGAGACAAGAATTGCTATTTTAAATCAAAAGATGTACGCTGACGGTATTGAATTACCAAAAGAAGTCGTTGAATATTTAGCATATAGTATTTCTAGTAATATTAGAGAGCTAGAAGGGGCATTGATTTCTTTAATTGCTCAGTCTTCATTAAACAAAAAATCAATTACTTTGGATTTGGCAAAACAAATGATTGATAAGTTTGTTAAGAACACAGCAAGAGAAGTAAGCATTGAGTACATTCAAAAAGTAGTTTGTGATTATTTCGACTTACCTATCGAGTTGATGAAGTCTAAAACAAGAAAAAGAGAAGTTGTACAAGCAAGACAAATTGCAATGTATTTCTCTAAGAAGATGACAAAGTCTTCTCTAGCAAATATTGGAGCACATTGTGGAGGAAAAGACCACGCTACTGTATTGCACGCTTGTAGAACTGTAAACAATTTATCTGAAACTGATAAAAAGTTTAAAGTTTATTTAGATGATTTAGATAAAAAGCTAAGCATTCAATAAAATTTATAAAAAAGCTCGTTTATTTTCTTAAACGAGCTTTTTTATTTTACAGATATTCCCCCCCCCTATTAGCAAGTCATTTTTTACTTTACTCACATCACTGCACTACAAGTTTATATCGATAAAGCTTTCTAGTTTGAACTTCCATAATATAGTTTCCTGCAGGCAAATTAGAAGTTAACATCGTAAATTGTTGATTTTGCGTATTTTCTGTTCGATATACAACTTTTCCTAAATTATCTCTTAATTGAATCCATTCTATTGGATAATCAGAAGATATAATATTAACAGGTCCATCTTTTGTTGGATTGGGATACACTTTTATACCTTCATCAAGCTCATTTATTGATGTACTTGCTGTATCAACTACGGTAAAGTATTCTCTATTGGAAACTTCTGTATAAGAGTCATTGGTAAACATCACAATAAAATAATCCCCAGGAGCTGTTGGAACAAGTGTATCTTCCAATGTTATAGTTCCAGTAGTAACACCACCAAAGTAAGTATAAATTAGAAGTGGATCAATATTAGGATCATCTCCATCATTATAAATTCCTAACCAATCTTTTACAATACCTGGAGCATCCGTCCATGTTGCAATGATATCCTCCCCTAATTCATAAAGTGGTTTATCAATTACTAACTCTGTAATTGTATCCCCTACAGAAAAATAGAACTGATCGCCAATTACATGCTCTCCCATAAAATAGTATTTTGCTGAATAATACCCCTTAGGAAGATTTGCAAGGTTGATAATATCATTAGATGAATTAATAGCTCCCCAATATTCTGAGGGATGAACTCCATGTTGATAACCTACTTTTAAAACTTCAACAGAATCAGCTATTGCTGGTGCACCCGAAACATAAAGAGGGACAGTTGTTCCAATTGGATATGCGGTTGTATCTGAAATAATAGTAGGTATACTTCCGTAATAAAAATAATCTCTTTGAGCAACTTCAGTATACCCATTCAACTCAAAAAAAGCAGCATAATACATTCCCGATTGAGTAAGCATTGTTCCTGAAAAATTCATAACTCCACTTACACCATTACAATATTGCCACCCGATAGAACTATTTTGACCTGGAACACCATTTTCTGAATAAATTCCAATCCAATCATTAGAATTACCCGGACCATTCTGATAAGTAACATTGATAGGACTACCTAAGCTATAGGCAGTTTGATCAGTTGTTAAAAAAGGCATTGAAGAAAAAGAATTATAAACGGTAAATGAATCTATAGGGCTCCAAGCGGACCATTCCAAATTTCGATCTCTATGTCTAGTTCTTACGTAATGCATTCCATTTTGAAGTGTTCCTGAAAGTACATTTAGCTCTTCTATATTAACGCCTTGATTCAAATCTTGAGTAGAATCAGCAGGAGCTCCTGGAGCTTGACCAAACAAGTTTTCATAATCTCTTAAGACATCCATTTCAAGAACACTAAAGTCATGCACTTGAGCAATCTGAAACTCTGTTGAATTCAACTGTTCTTGTGTTTGAGTACTATAAGGACTGGTTTGTATTAAAACAGGCAATTCAAGTGAATCTCCAAAATTAGTCATAATTGTAGGTGCATTAGGAGCAGGTTGATTTAAATAACGATGAAATTCATCAACTAATTCGTTATTTTTCCATTGATTATTTGCATACATAATAGGACTACCAACAGAATAACATTCAACGTCAACTTTACCATTAATTACGTCTACATCAATAATTTGGTAACACCAATTGGAAATAGTTTTCTGAATATATTCAAAATCTGTTTCATTAGACTGTCCCCAATACTGATCCCAAGCTGTTCCTCCAGAAATAATATTATAAACAGGTTTTTCTTTAAACTGACCTCGAGAATATATATGATGATGAGCACCGACGTGCATTAAGTATTTACTCTTCTGCATACAGAAAGGAACTGCTGTATTTTTGACCCATGAAGAAATATCCCCAACATATTGTTCTGCTTCATAAGGACGATGACTAAAAGTCATAATCCAATCAACAGTTTGATCACTTTGGGCCATATTCATTACCTGTTGTAACCAAGTATATTGTGCAGATCCAGTATGCTCTGAACTTAAGCTAATAAACAATACATTACCTACTTGCATAGCATAGTAATTTTCAGTTCCAGAAGTAATCCCTAGATAAGACATTTGATCTAAATAAAAATGCGAATAATATGCATTTAACCCCATAGAACCATAAGTCTCATGGTTTCCAACAGTAGTTTGTATAGGAACATAACCTGACAATGCTTGGTTTTTTGCAAAGTGAATGGCTTCATATTGACTCAGATTACCTAAATCCACTTGATCTCCCACCATAAAAGTCAACGAAATGTGGTCAGAAGGATCTCCTCCCCATTTTTCAATTACTTTTCTCTTTGCGGATTCTACAAGGGTATCGTAACGTCCTACAGCATTAATTTGATTATCTCCCATAATTAGAAACCTTAAATGACCATCTTGAGATGTTGCTTCTCCTGGAAGAGGTAATGTTTTAAAACTTAAAGTATCAGAGACATTTGAGCTAGAACTTGCTACATAATAATATTTTGTATTTGGGTTTAGATTAACCAATTGCACTGTATGATAATAATAAGACTGCGACAATTGATTTGTACTTCCAGTCACTGTAGTTGTTAGATTAGAAGGAGAAGTTCCATATGCAATAATGGGTATACTCGAAGAACTTGTTTTCCAATTAATATAAATAGAATTTGGGGTTGGTGCTTGTAAGTATGGATAAATACTTTGAGCGGCAATACTCAAGAAACTGAATACAATTAAAGAACATGAAACAGTTAATTTCTTAAAACAAAATTCTCTACCTCCTTTATTAAGGAGCAGCACAATGCTTTGAACAATCATAATTAAGTAGATTTTTAGTAGGCCTGATATCAGCCGAAGGGTTATTTTTTAGTTCTCCATTTTGAAGAACTTTCTTATGAATTGTTTGTTCTTTTGCAACTCGAGAAAGAAACCTATTTCTTTTCTTAAATTGTTCCCCCACTACAAGCCCCCAACTAAACTCCTTAGTACTCTCAAAACTTCCACTATAAGGTGATTTTCTAGATTTAAAATACTCACATATTTCTTTGAAGAAGTTCATTTTTCTCAATTAAACAGTTGCAAAAGACTGACTTTATTTCTCGCAAACATAATTTAAAATCTACTGACCTTCAAACACTTAAAATGTTTTATCACAAATCTTTAGTACTATTCTTAACAACAGTAAATGGGCTTAATTTTGATGTAAAATGAAGACAAAATTCTACTAAAAATGGTTTTAACAATATTATAGTTTAGCAAAATTCTTTAGAGGTTACTTTGCCAATTCTTGAGCTTCAATCAATGAAATTTGTCTGTCACCAACAAAGGCTACTACTTTTGCTTCAGAAATTCCTTTATCAACAAACTTTTGTTTTAATTCATTAGCCTCAGCTTCTGTATCCACTTTACCACAATAATAAGTTTGTTTATTATTGTAGTTCTTCTTTTCGATTCCTAGATAACCTAATTCTAAAAATACTTTTCCTGTAGAAATAGGCATAGTTTCTTTAAAAGTTCCCAACTCTACTCTATAGACTAATTTTGTATCAATAGTTGATATTGAGTTTTCAGAATTTTCTTCAATTTCTTTATCAATCTGATCTTCTTTTTCCATTAGAATAAACTCTTCGCCTTCTTCTATCTCAACAATTTTAGCATCTGTTAATCCATCCTCTACAAATGAAGCCCAGATTTCTGCTACTTCATCTTTAGTTAAAAATACGCCACAGTAGTATTGCGTAGCGGCATCATTTATTTTATTACGTTTAATTTTTGCTTTTTTATTCGTTAATAATGCCTGCGCAATTGGAGTTGGAACTGTTCCATAATATACTCCTAAATCAACATAATAAGTACTATTATCCTCTTCTACAGCCTCATTAACTTCAACTGTATTTGAGTTACCATCCGTACTAGAAGAAGCATTAATTTCTTCAAGTTCATTTCTAACTTTTTGTTGCTCTGATCTTAACAATTCTAAATTTTTACTAATCACGTCCTTTTGTGAATTAGGTATATCAGAAATCAATAATTTCATATTCTCATTAATATCAGCATCTACTTTTGATTTCCAATTCGTTACATATTCTTTTTTCTCAGAAGCAGGTATAGCAGTATAATTATTTCCGATTTCCTGATATTCTCTTCTTTTATCCTCTAAATATGATTTTGCAAATAAACCTGTTCCTTCATTCGACTCAACATTATCAACTCTATTCTCAGAATTTGTTTCATTGTTATCATCTTCAACTACAGTATTTTCAAATGGATTGTTATTCGTTATAGACTCTTCATTATTAGTTGTTTCAGGCTGAGGGGTACTTTCTACCTCTGTGTTCGAATTTGATGCATCTCTATTAATCGGAGTATTATCATTTAAATTATTATCAGAATTAGACTCTTCACTATTATTAATAGGAGCTTCACCTTGTGACTGATTATTATTAGATACGCCTCCTTCAACTTTATTAGTAAACGCTGCCTCTCCTTTTTCTTGAACAATTTGCTGTGCTTGAGCTAATGAAACACGCTCACCATTGTAATACGCGATCACAAAAGCATCAGGAATTCCTTTTGCCCTTACATCATTTTTACGTCCATCAGCATCTTGAACAGATTTATAAATACCAGTTGTATATTTATACAATCCATTTACATACTTAGTTACCAAAGGAGAGATATTAAATGTCCCTGTTTTAGCTATTGGTTTTGAAAAAGCTCCTACTTGAACTGTATAGAATAACCCTTGAATATTTTCAACAGCATTCACTTCAGCAGCATCTTCCCCTAAATTTCTAACGTATTCTGGAACCTCTTCTTCAACTACTGTTGTATTCTCTTCTTCGCTACTGTTGGTATTTTCTTCGTTAGTATTATTTTCAGTTACAGTATTAGAAGGAGTTTCGGACTCTTCTTGCGAATTTGTTACAGTATTTTGTGATGTTTCGTTTACAGCTAACACTTCAGTTGTTGTATTATTTGCATAAGCCCTAGCCTCAGCAATACTAATTCTTTTACCATTTAATATGGCTACTACAAAAGCATCATTGTAACCCAGGCCTCTAATTTGATTTTTAGACACATTAGCTGTTTCAAAGTTTACAAAATACCCAACTCTATATCTAGTGATATCATCTCTAATTCGCTCTGCACTAATTGGTGCAAACCCTTTAAATAAATCTTGAGGTATTGGTTTTCTGAACGCTCCTACTTGCACTTTATAAACTAAACCTTTAGGATTCTTAGGATTCAATGGAATTGGATTTGATTCAGAATAAACACTTGTTTGACGATTATTGTTAATCACAACAATATTTGTTGTTAAATCTTCTGGAGCTTCAAAATTAGATGATGTTAAATTGTTTAGAGCTAAAGCTGGTTTTTCCTCTACTTTTTCCAATGGAGTTTTTTCGTAATTTGATAACATCAATCCACGAATATCATTTTGAAACTCTTCATCAAATAATGATAATAAATCAAATTGTTCTTGTTCTACAACTTCTTTTTTATTATTAATTTCATCTATAATATCTGCTATTGAATCTTGCTTCTCATTATTAATCTCAGCTTGTTCATATAATTTATCAGCGATTGCTAAATACTTTTGTTTTTCATCTTCCGACTCTGCATTCTTAGCTTTTTCCTCATATTTACGAGCTTTGTTTTCTTGCTGCTTAGCTAGATTCATATAACTACGCATTAACTCCTCTTCTGCTCTTAACTCTTTTAGGAATTGTTCAATAGCTAATTGTTTCGCATAAATTTCATCATAATTATCGGCTGTTCTTACTTTTTCTACATCAGATTGAGAAAGATTAGTTAACAACAATTCGTTTTCTAACACTTCTTGTTCTTTTGCAGCTACGCTAGCTCCTTCTTCATTTAGTTTTTGTGCTATTTCCTCTTGCACTTTAGCTCGTTGAGTGTAGACTTCAGCTTCTTGAATTACCTTGGCTTTGTATTTTTTCTTAACGGTTTCAGCACTATCCCTTAATTCTCCAGCCCTTGTTGAATATTCATAAGCTAAATTATCTGCTTTATTTGCAGCGGCAATAATTTCAGTTGATGGTCTTTCTTCTTCATTTTCAGATACGGCCGCTATCGTATTTTCGTCAATATTATAACTATTTACAACAGCTTCAGTATAAAGTTTACTAGCCTTTACTTTGTAGTCAATACTTGTCTTTTCTTTCGCTAGTGCCTCATTTAACTTTTCATTTTTCTCAACAACATCTTTGATTCCAACTGCTTCATTTCTCAATTGATTTGCTTCATTGGCTAATTGTTCAGATTTTTCTTCGTATTCAATAGCTTGTTTGTAAGCGTAACTATTCTCGTCTACTTCATCTGTTAATAAAGCTTTCGCTTCTTCCAATTCTTCAGAAGCTAATTGTTGATCCTTTTCTGAAGCTTCTTTTAAATCGTCAGCCAACTTTAATGCTGTTTTTGATTTTTTTGTTTGGGCTTTACTAATTTTCTTATCTATACTTGTGATTGCTTTATCATCGCTTGCTTCACTCTTCTGTGTTTCTAATGTTTCGATAGTTGTATTATACGCTTTAACTTTAGAAACTGTTGCTTCATTTTTAGCTATTATTTCATTTGCTGAAGTGCTTGTAAATTCAACATTTTCTGTTAAGTCTTTTGGCTCAGTATTCGTTGAAACCTCGTAAACATCTAAGCTTTCTTTCCCTGAATAAAATTCAATCCCTTCTACTTTTTCATTTAGTTTAGAAGCTTGTTTTTCTTGAGAAGAAACTGTTTTATTATCGGCTTGTACAGCTGCTAAAGCAGGATTTTCTTCTAGTATAGCATTTTTAACTTCTGACAACTGATCATTTTGCTCTTCTAATTGCTCTTCTAACCAATCAATTTTTTCTTCAATTATTCCCTCTTCTTCAATTGTAATATTTCCTTTGATTGCAGCTTCATTGAATTCAATTTCATCTTCTAATTTAGCAATCCAATTATTGTATACAACTTGTTTTTCTTCATTCGTTTCAGCAATATCCAATTCATTTGTATAATTTTCAAAAATTGCTTTTTGTTCATTTAGACTTGCAACAGTACTTTCTGAAGTCGTATTTTCATTTTGAGTTGTAGTATTTTCCTCTTGCGTATTTTCTTCAGAATTTGTATTTGTTTCATTATTAGTAGCTAGCTCATTTTGATTTGAGGTATTTTCTACATTATTATTACTTTCTTCACTTGTATTTTCATTTGAAGATGCTGTATTTTCTTCTGAATTGGCATTACTGTTCTCCTCATTTACAGTATTTTCATTACTTGTATTATTACTACTTTCTTCTTGGTTGTTACTATTATTAGTTGTATTAGAATTATCTGGATCTATCGTTTCATTAGTAGAATTTGAAGCATTATCAGCTAAAGTATTTAAATCCTCTTCTTTACTCCTAATATTTTGCTGTTCTGCTCTAAGTAATTCAAGGTTTTTACTGACTATTTCTTTTTCTTCATCAGGGATATTTGAAGTTAATAATTTCATATTCTTATTCACCTCTGTATCAACCTTAGACTTCCAACCAACTAAATATGCTGCTTTTTCATCATTTGGTATAGTTGAATATTCCTCCTCGAAATTATCAAAATCTCTTTTTTGATTTTCAACATAACTACTTGTCAACAATTCATTTTGGGTATTGGATGTGTTTTCTGTTGTTTCATTTTCAACAAGTAATTCTTCTTTTACTCCTATGTATGTTGGAGTGTAATCTTCTTCTGCTGTTTCTTCGATTAAATAAATTGCCTCTTTCTGGTTATCAATGGCAGCCAACTGTAATGCATGAGCATCCTTAAGTTTCTCTGCTTTAGCAGCTTCATTTTCAGTAAATGACGCTTCTTTAATTAATTTCTCAGCTTGTTCGTTTTGTGCTATAAACTTTTCTTCAAGTAATTTAGCTAATTGATAGTTTTCATCCTTGATATAATTATTGTCTTTCTCTCTAGCTGATTTTAATAATGTTGCTAGCGTTTTCTCATTTGCCTCATATTCAGCATTATCCATCTCATATATACGCTCCCCTAAATCACTTTCTAATTGATATTGTTTTTCTTTTTTATTATCAATTTGATTTTGAATTGCTGTTTTCTTCTTCTCTTTTTTAGTCTCTGCCAATTGCTGTTCTAAATCTTCTATTTCCTGCTCAATAACTGTTAACTCATCAACCTGAGCTGATATTTCTTCTTTAACTACATTAGCATTTTCACTTTCATATTCTGAAGAACTAGTAAAAGACCCCTCAAAATCTGTAGCTATTGAACTAGTGTTTTCTATTTCATCAACTAATTCTTGATATTCTTCAGAACTTTCAACTTCTTTTTGAGCTGCAGACTTTTCAATAATTGAGGTATTTGTTTCTACAATATTTTGCTTTTCAGCCTTTAGGTTTTCTAGCTTCTCTTTTTGCGCTATTAAATCAGCTTTTTTCTGAGGATCATTCTCGGCAATTATTTTTTGTTCCAATTCATTAATATCGTTATCAATGATATTTAACCAATCCTCAGCTTTTTGGTTTTCTTCATTTATTTGAGTCTCATTAATAACCACTGATGACTCATTTTCCTCGATTGTTGCTAACTCTGATTCAAGTGCTGATTTTTCAGTCATTTTTTCATCCTTTTGAGTTTTTAACCAGTCTATTTTTGTTGCTAATGTTTCTTTCGTTTTTTCTTCCTGAGTTTCCTGATATTGATTTTCTGTTGTATTAATTTCCCCATCTATATATGTTATCCATTCATCACTTAATCGAATTCTTTGCTCTACTTCTTCTTTTCTTGAAGCACTATTATTTTTTACTGCCTCTACTCTATTCTCAAATGTTTCAAACTTTTTTCGTTCTTCATTAATGATTTCATCTTTTTCCGTTTGTGTTAAACTAGCAACTTCTTCAGTTTGCCCCCCTTCTTCTCCTATAGCAACAAGCTCTTCTTCAATAAAATTAAGTTCTACTTCTTTGTCTGACTTCTGTTCATTTAAAAGTTTTAATTTTTCTGCAGCTTCAGCTTTTTCTTTAGGAGTAGATGCTAATGCTAGTTGGTCTTCAACATCCATTATTTCATCATCTAAAGCAGCAATCCAATCTTCAGTAATTTTTTTCTTGGCTGTAGCGACTTCTTTTTCTGTTCCATCAGAATTGATTGCATTTAAGTCGCTTTCATAGCTCGAATAGTTTTCGTTAATTTCTTCTTTCAATGTTGCTACCTCACTTTCAGATAGGTTTACTTGAGTAGAATTCTCACTTTGAGTAGTAGAATTTTCTTCTGAAGTAGAGTTCTCAGCGCTACTTGCCTCTGCAATCAATTCTTCTAATTCTTCTAATTCACTAGTTTTTAACTCTTTTTGTTTTTGGAGCCATTCTAGATAATATTCTAACTTTGATCGCTCTTTTGCTTCAGTAGTTGAGGCTATTTGAGTTTCAGTCTCTTGGATTTTTGTTTCAATAGTCGCTATCCAATTTTCTAAAATGTCTTTTTTCTGTTCAACGTCTTGGGAGGCTTCTTCTGATAAATTTTGTAATTGATTCTCAAAACTACTAAACTCCTCTTCTTTTTCGGCTACTAATACTTCTTTTTCCTCTTCAGTTAACTCAGCTTCTTCTGAACTTTCAGTTGTTTCATTTTCTGATGAAGTATTCGAATTTTCATTATTCGTCGAAGAGTTATTTTCAGAGGTGTTATTAGCAAGTTCAGTTCCTTGATGTTGACTTAGGTTATTCTCATTTTGAGAAATACTATTTTCTAATTCATTTGATGCTAGATATTCTTTGATCTGCTCTTTCTCTTCTTCTGTAAGTTCAACAGTGGTTCCAGCATCAATATCATCATATAGATTAGACATTAAGTCAACTTGATGATTCAACACATCAGCTTCTTCTTGTAAGCGTTTTGACTTTTCAAAACTTTCCTTAGCAAGTTCATCATTTAATTGTAGCTGTTCTTTAATATCATCTATCTGGCGTTGAATGGAAGGTTGATCCTTTTTCTTAGCTTTTTCATACTCTCTATTTAAACTACTCAACCTAAGGTTTAACTCATCGTCTGCTTCTCTATATTCTTGCGCTTCCCTATTTGCTTTATCAGCCTCTTCTTGTTTTAACTTAGCTTTTTGAACAATCTCGTCAAAACCAGACTTATAATCAGGTTTGTCTTTTATTAAACTATCAATTCTGGTTTGCAATTGTTTTAAAGCCGCAATTGCTTTATCATGTGAATTTTCATTTACTGCTTTCTCTATTGCTACAGCGACATTTTTAGCATCAGTAGCTTCAGCTTGTTTTTTATCATACTCTTTTTTTAATGAGTTCGCTAAATTCAAAGCAGTAGTAGCCAACATATTCAAATCTTTTGATTGAGCATGCGTCTTTTTAGCTAATTCTAATTTTTCTTGTTTTTCAAGTGGGTTTGAAATAGTTTCCACTTCTTTTAATAAGTCATCAGCTTGTTTAGTCAGTTCTTTAGCTTGATTACTCTTATTATTAGCTACAGTATATGCAGCTTCCATCCTTTTCTTCAATTCATTTGCTTCTTCTTGAACCTCACTTGCTTTATCTGAACTCAAAGCTACTAAGTCATCAACAGTATAGTTTTCATTTAATGCCTCTGTAACGATTTCATTTTCATTTTCGAAGTTATTATAAAGTGAGTCAGGGAAATCATCAGCATTTGGATCTGGATCAGCCATTCCTTTAAGCACCTTAGCCATAATCTCTGCCGCATTTGGGACTTCTTGGTCAAACATATTATTAATCACCAACTTTTCTACTCCTCCATCTTTAACCAAAGCCAGTGACTGTTTTAAAGGTTTAACGACTTTTTGGGATGGTATTTCCACTACTCCTGTATGAATTTTCTCACTCTCAGGTGTCTCAACAATGAATTTATATTTTCCACTACGTGGTAATACAATAATATAATTTCCAGCATTATCAGGATTATAAATTCCTTCGATTTCACCTGACTGCATATTCTCCACTTTAATTGTAGCTGCATTATCTTCAGCGTTAATTTTATTTTCAAAACTTCCTGCCAAGATTACATTAACTATTGGGAATGTTTCTACTTTAACCTTATATACATCAAGATACCCACCTTTTGCAGCACGAGATGATGAAAAATATGCGTTTTCAAAATTAGGGTCAACAATATACATAATATCGTCATCAGGCGTATTAATCTTATAATCGAGATTCTTAGGTGTTCCAAACTGATTGATTTGTGTATCATAATCAACCTTAAACACATCATATCCTCCCATACTATTGTGCCCTTTCGAACTGAAGTAAAATGTTTTACCATCAGCATGTAAAAAACCATAAGCATCATCGTATGGGGTATTGATAGACTCTGGTAATTTTTCTGGTTCTCCCCAACCTCCAGAAGCTTTTCTTCTAACAATATACAAATCTAAACCTGTGCTACCATCCTTCCCATAACTAGAGTAGAATAATACATCTTGATTTAAAGGAGGGAAATAAACAACCGATTGATAACCTATTTTTTTATCGTATTTAGATTGAAATTCTGAAGAAACTAAAATTTTACCTCCAATTTCAGATAAATCATACGAATATTGAAAACGTTGAAAACTAGACTCTGTTTTTTCATATACAACCAACTCAGTCAAGTTTTGCAACAGTTTTTTACCATTAGAACACATTTGGATATGCAAATCCACTTGTAAATCCTTTTTGTAGTTTGGTTCTCCTTCTGCTTTAAACTTTTGGTAATATTTTAAAGCCTCCTTAAAGTTGTAGTTAAGGTGATATGACTTCCCCAAAAAGAAAAACACTCGACTATCACCCCCTCCACCTTTACTTGCAGCAAATTTCAGATATCTTAAACTCTTCTCTTTATCTTCATCTGCATACATTAAACAGACTCCATACTTAAAATTATACTCTGGACTTGTTTGATTTAAACTAAGAAAATGTAGGATATGAGGTGTTGCTTCGACATACTTCCCCTTGTCAAATAGTTTGTTGGCATGTTTCTTTCTGTCTTCTTCATTTTTAAATTCTTGAGAAAAAATTCCTAAACTGGAAAAGACTATAAGAATAAATAGGCAATATTTTATCAAACGATTATTCAAAATATCAATCTCTTATACACATTAGCTACAAAAAGGTTCACTTTTTCTTTAAATTAAAAGGCATTTTCCCCTCTTCATGCTTCAATAATCGTTCTATATTTTTTCGATGTCGAACGACTACTAAAATTGCTAATGCAATAGAAAAATAAATTAAAGAGTTCGAATCTGTCTTGAAAACAAAAATAGTTACTAAAGGAAATGCAGTGGCGGCAATAATAGCACCTAAAGATACATATTGACTAATCAGGTATACGATTAAAAATATTCCAAAACAGACAGCTGCCGCTGGAAAATTAATCGCTAGAACAATTCCCAACAATGTTGCTACACCTTTGCCTCCTTTGAATCGTTCATAAATCGGAAATACATGTCCTAATACTGCTGCTACACCAATAGACATTTGTAAATTGATGTATGGGTTGGTTCCTATAGCATAATCAGAATATTTAGCTAATAAATATACAGAAGCCCACCCTTTGAAAATGTCAAAAAATAAAACGGGAAAACCAGCTCTTTTTCCTATTGTTCTAAATGTATTTGTTGCTCCTGCATTTTTACTCCCAAAGTCTCTTACATCAACTCCAAAGAACCACTTTCCTACCCAAATTGAAGATGGTACAGATCCTACTAAATAAGCTATAATAATAGCCATTATATTATACCCTGTAAAAACTTCGTTCATATATTCAAATTATGGCATTTGTATTCAATACAATACCGACCAACCTCAAATATACAATTTTAGACTGAAAAGCATCAATTTATAAGAACTATTGTTGAGCTCATCTAAAAAGTTACCCCCATTATACACACATCATCGATCTGTTCTTTATCCCCTTTCCACTCTTCAAATTTTTGATTTAGAATCTTACTGCGCTCTTCTAGAGGTTTTGAATTGATTATTCTCAATAGATTTCTCAGTCTTGAATAGTAATATTTTTTTCCTTTTTCTCCCCCTTTTTGATCAGGGAAACCATCAGTACTCATATAAACCGAAGTCCCTGGTTTAATTAGCCTTTTATGACTTGAAACATTAAAATTCTCAGAAATTCCTAAAAATAAATTATCACCTTTTATTGCTATTAATTCGTTATCTGGGTCAATAATATAAAGTGGATTATGCAATCCTGAATATTCCAATTCATGCGTTACATGATTATAAGCACACATTGCAATATCTAAACCATGTTTTATTTGCCCCCCTTTTGTTTCAGACATTTTATCTTTTAGGCGTTCATGCAAATATTCCAAAACAGTTGCAGTTGAATTTACTTCTTTTTCTAAAATAATTGAATTAATAATATTTAAACTTATAAGTGTCATAAATGCTCCAGGAACTCCATGACCAGTACAATCAGCTACAGAGAAAAAAGTTTTATCTCCCTTTCGATGTGCCCAATAAAAATCTCCACTTACAACATCCTTTGACTTAAAGTAAATAAATGACTTGGGTAATAAATTATTTATCTCATGAATTGTTGGAAATATTCTTTGTTGAATATTCCTTGAATACTCTATACTCTCCAACATTTCATTTCTATTTTTTTCAATAATCTTCTTTTGATTTCTAATAACCCGTTGTTGCTTTTTAGCTACTCTAAGTCGCTTATAGATTAATATAGAGAAAATACTAATAATCAACATTCCAAAACCTATTGAATAAATAATAATTAGCTGATTTCTTGCTCTTTCATCTGCTATAGCTTTCTCTTTTTCTGCTTTTGCATCAGCTAATGCTTTTTGCTTGGCTCTTTCCTCTTCTTCTACCGCTTGTTGTTTTTCAAATTCAAACTTTGCCTCTTGTTTCCCCAACTCACGTTGTTTATCTTGATTAAATAAACTATCCTGTAGCATTACATTTTGCTCATAAAACTTAAGGGCTTTTCCATTTTTCCCTAAAACTTTATACACTTGATATAATTTTGAAGTCACTCCTACTTCATTTCCTAACATTGTTGGGTTTCCAAAACAGATTTTATAACAAGCTAAATAATACTTTAACGCTTTATTATACTTCTTCTTATAATACAGGAAATCACCATATCTAACATTCGCATTATAAATATGATGTAGTTCATTAGCTAAGTCAGTAATTTGAATCGATTTTTTTATATACCATTCAGCAGTATCCAAAATTGCTTTATCCAAATTATTTACATTAAGAAAATTAGGGTTAATAATTCGAATACTATCCATATCATGTTCATGATAATATAGATATACCTCAGCAATATTTCCATAAATCAAACTCAACCTAGATGCGGATGGTTGTTTCAAAGTATCGACATATATATTGACAGCATTTAAAGAAGCTTCAATCGACAGGGCATTCTTATTCATTTCCTTATACTGATACCCTTGACTTAAATATGCTCTAGCTAATGAAGGGTAATCCTCAGTCTCTAAAGCAATTTGAATTACCTTTTGATTATAAAAAAATGCTTTCTCTATGTCATTTAACTGTCCATAAATAATTGCAAGAGCTCTATATGAACTTAATGGTGTTCCTAGTTTTTCATAATATTTCGAACTTTCAAAAAAAGAAGTTATTGATCTAGCGACATCTCCACTTATATATATTGTTCTCCCGAGTAAATCATATGCTTTAGCCATTTCAAGCGTATCATTTTCATGAAGCAGGCCAATACTTTCTTCTAGCGTTTCAACAGCTTTATCATATTCCTTATTAGCATTATAATTTTGAGCTTTGATCCTATACGCTCTAGCAAACAATGATTTATCACCAATCTGTTCTGATAATTGAATGATTTCATTACTTACAAGAATTGCACTATCATAATTCTTTACACTTCGATAAAATACATTCTTCTCATATAATAATTGATAACGCACAGTGTCCTCCATTGTTTGTTCCAATTCTATATTAATAGAATCTAACTTATGACTCTGCCCTCTATAAGTAATAGAATTGAGTAAGAGTACAATTATCAATAAATGGCTAGAAAAAAGTACCTTCATTATTCAAAACTAACCCCCATTATACATACATCATCAATTTGCTCCTTATCTCCCTTCCATTCTTCAAACTTCTGATTTAAGACACCTCTTCTTTTATCAACCAACATGGTATCAACTATCCTTAATGAATTTCTCAACCTAGAGTAATAATATTTTTTACCTTTTTCTCCTCCTTTTTGATCAGGGAAACCATCAGTACTCATATAAACAGAATCTCCCGGTTGGATTCTTACTTTATGACTTGTTACATCAAAATTATTGGATATTCCTAAAAATAAATTATCTCCCTTAATTTCTCTCAATTCATTATCTGAATTAATGATATAGAGAGGATTATGCAATCCTGAGTATTCTAACTCTTTAGTTTTATGATTATAAGCACACATTGCGATATCTAAACCATGCTTTACTTGATCCTCTTCACTCACTGACAAACGTTCTTTTAATCTGGTATGTAGACGCTCAAGTATTGTAGCAGTTGAATCTACTCCATCTTCTAAGATTATAGCATTAATTAAATTTAAACTAATTAATGTCATAAATGCTCCAGGAACTCCATGACCAGTACAATCTGCCACTGAAAAAAATGTTTTATCACCTTTTTGATGTGCCCAGTAAAAGTCCCCACTTACCACATCTTTAGGTCTAAAATAAACAAATGAGTTAGGCAATAATGTTGCGATTTCTTCTATAGTTGGAAATATTCTTTGTTGGATGTTTTTTGAATATTCGATACTTTCCAACATTTCATTTCTATTTTTTTCAATTGTTTTTTTCTGCTTTTCAATCACAACTTGTTGTGCTCTAGCTATCTTCAGTCTTCTAAAAATTAAAGCTGAGAAAATACTAATCAATATAAGACCTAAAGCAATTGAATACGTTATAATACGCTGATTCTTTTCTTTTTCTTTAGCTACAGCTTTTTCTTGTTCAGCTTTAGCATCCTCAATGGCTTTCTGTTTTGCTCTTTGTGCTTCTTCCTGAGCTTTTTGCTTTTCATATTCAAACTTCGCTTCTTGTTTCCCTACATCCCTTTGTTTATCTTGATTAAACAAAGTATCTCTTAGTGCTACAAATTCTTCATAAAATTTTAAGGCTTTCTTCTCATCCCCTAACTTCTTATAAACCTTATACAACTGTTCAGAAACTTTTTTTCTATCAAATGTCATTCCTTCACTTTTCCTCGAAATATCATAACATTTTAAAAACTCCTTTTCAGATCGCTTTATTTTCCCTTGATAATAGTATAAATCTCCATAACCATAAAAGATGTAAAATAGGTTTTTATTATTTTTCGATGCTATTGCATATGACATATCAATGTAATGTTCAGCAGTATCAAGCATAGCCTTCTTTATGTCTTTTACATTTTCAAACAAAGGATTAACAATTCTAATACTATCAGGAGCATTTTTATAATAATAAATATATACATCTGCAATATTCCCATATACAACACCTAAACCTCTATTTTCTGGATCTTTCAAAATGTTTAGATAAACATCTTTAGCTTTTTGAGAAAAGTTATAAGACACTTCATGATTAATAAGCATAAGATTATAATATCCTTCTGCCAAATAACCATTAGCTAAAGCTAAATAATTACTGTCTTTCTTAGCCTTTTCTATAAAAATCAGATTGTACTTTGATGCATTTTTTTCATCATTTAAATCAGAATATGTTGAAGCAATATTCTTTGTTATCCACAAATCATCTCCTAATAGATTATAATAATGAGCTGATTTAAAATAATACTTTAACGCTTCAGAAAAATTTTCCTCTCTACTATATCGATGCCCTAAATCTTGATACAGCAAAGCAATATCAGCTGTATCAGCTGATGACAATGAGTTTATATAATCTAACACATAGTTTAATGATTCCTCTTTAAGCCCTTGTAGATTCATATTATGGGCTATCACTCTCTTACTCCATGTTATCTTCTTTTGATCCTTAGATTCATTTGCTAATTCAAGCATTTGATAACTCACATTTAAAGCTTCATCTATACTATCATGATCTCTATAATATCTATTTATCCAATATAAGTTTTGCAGCACAGCTGAGTCTGTTTCTGCGTTCTCTAATACTGTTCGTAAAGAGTCTAAATTAGAATATTGTGCATAACTAAGCTTACTAATTCCAAAAAACAGGGTGATTGTAATCAAAAAAATCAATTTCATACTTTAAAATTAATTTTTTTATCGAATTTAACAATAACATTACTTCCTAAAATATTCAGATTAAGGCGCTTAATAAAACAGCCTTAAAAAAAAGTTTTTTTTTCAAAGATTTTCTTTGCTATTTATATAATAGTACTTATATTTGCAATCGCAAAACAAAAGGGTCAGTAGCTCAGCTGGATAGAGCACCTCCCTTCTAAGGAGGCGGTCAAAGGTTCGAATCCTTTCTGACTCACATAAAAAGCCAATCTAATGATTATTAGATTGGCTTTTTTGTTTCATATCACCACCTCTAAACTTTTTACAATTTAAAAGCTTTGCAACTATTTTATTAAACATAAAAAAAGGTCCTAACATATAATGCTAGGACCTTTTAGAGCTTATAAAGCTTTCTATTTATTTAACAATTACATTGCTATTAAATACTTGGTTATTAGTAATTACTCTTACTAAATAAACTCCTGATTCAACGTTTCCTAAAGAAACTTCTTGTTGAGCTCCAGCAGCCATTACATAAGTGTTACTATAAATAACTTTTCCTTGTACATCTACTACTTCCATTACGATGTTACTTTCGTTTTTACCATTAGTAATAAAGAAAGTACCATCATTAGGGTTAGGATAAACTCCAAATGTAGTAGCTTCTCCTTCAGTGATATTTGTACAATCAACTAAGTTAACTGTTATTTGAGTAGAAGCCACTGGGCAAATACCATTATCTACAGTATATGTAAATTGGTATGGTCCATCAGGCAATCCATTAGCAACAAATCTATTTCCATTTAATAACCCTGTACCTGTATTATCATTCCAAACTCCACCTGCATCAACTGTACCAGTTAATCCATCGAATAAGAATACATCTCCATTACTACAAGCTTGGAAGTTAGAGATCGCAGAACCAGTATTCGTTTGAGTAGCTGCATTAATAACAACTGTAGCTGTATCAGAATCACATGTATTTGAAACAACATAATAAACTTCGTTTCCAGTTAAACTAAATGCTCCAGTATTAACAGTAGTATCATCTACGATCGCAGAAGAGTTACTTGGATATTCCCAATCTCCTAAGTTTGTAAGTTGACCTGTTAAGTTACTCCATAAATCAACTGTATCTCCAGCACAAACAGAAAGAGGTGTAGCAGGTCCTTCTCCAGCGTATCCATCTAGTGAGTAATCTGAAACAATTAAGTTAATCAAACCACTTTGAGTAGAAGAAGATCCACCAACATAGAACATAACAGTATCACCTGCAGTAGCACCACAAATCTCAACTGAACCTCTTGATGACTGACCACAAACACCAAAATTTGATGAATTGTAAGCAATTTGTCCATAAGTTTCCATACTATCACAAATGATTGTATCATGAGCATAAGCACCAACTACAGTATTGAAGTCAGAACCACAAGTAGCAATCAATAAATGACCTGAAGTAGGAACAACTGTTTTAAACCATACTGTATTAAACTGGCTACCTGATAATGCACTTTCATTAGCCTGTAACGTCGCTCCAATATTAGAGAATACTCTTGCAGAGAAATCTGTATTAGGAGCTACAAATATAGCATCACATGTTGTGTCATTCAATACTGGTGTAGCAACAAATAGTGGTCCTACCCAATCACTTTCATCACCACCTCCACAATTAGCACGAACGTAGAACTGGTATACAGCTCCTAGGTTTAATCCTGCAATTGTATCGATTGTATCAGTAGCAGCAACCATAGTTCCTGAACCTTGAGTAAATCCTATTTCACCATACTCAATATCCCATGATGTTTCAATTGCACCAGCGTTCCAGTTAATAACAACTGAATCTTGCGACTGATAAACTTCTGTAAAGTCTGTAGGTCTAGGGCAAGAAATAACTTCTAATTTGATGTTATCAACACCTAACCCATCTGAATTATATGGGAAGTTATCTTGTTGACCAAATTTAACTTGGAAAGAAGTTGAGAACATTTGTGAGTTATCACCTAGAACTTCAGCAACAAATACACCTTGTTCTACGCTAAGCCAGCTGTTAGTAACTCTTCCTGACCAATCGTAAACCTCAATCCATGAATCTGTATTACTTCCTCTTATCCAAACTCTATCACCTGAATGGTTTTCATCTCCCCAATCAGCAAAATCGAATGAAAGGAAAACATTATCAGTTAGTGTGTAATTTGACATATCTAAAGTTAAAACTAACTCATTAGCAACGACACTTCCACTTGTATGAACATCTAAGAAAGCTGCACCATTACCTCCATTATTTTCTGGAGCGAAAGTACCAATAGTTAATCTACCAAATGCATCATTATCTGTATAGAAAGCCCAAGACTTATCTGTTCCACAATATACATTTCCAGTTCCCACTATTGAGTCATTAATTGTCTCAAAATCTTCAACAAATGGTAATGTAACTGGTTGTAAGCTAGTACAAGAAGCAATATTTGTTTGGAAACCAACAGGTCCTACCCAGTTACTTACATTTCCTACTGCACAAGAATCTTGAACGTAAAATTCATAAGCTGTATTTGGAGATAATGTATCTATTGTTAATGGGTTAAATGCATTAGTGATTAAATATCCTGTACCAGGAGTAAACCCAGCAGGACCAAACTCTACATTCCAGTTCGTTGCACCACCAGTAGTCCATCCTAATACAGCAACAGTATCAGTTACACCTGTAACAGTTAAACTGGAAGGATCAGCACAAGCTGGTTCAAAAATGTGAATATCATCAATATACCATCCAGCTCTTTGTCCACTTCCATCAGACTCTAAAACAAATCTAAAACGAACATTTGCTACATTATAAGCACTTAAATCAAATGATTCTTTTTTCCACCATGAGTTATCAGGAGTTTGTGTTCCTGTTCCCCACTCAGTATATGAATCTTCATGGAAATATGTAGAATAAGAACCAGCACCAGTATAAGCAGAAGAAGGTAGGTTTGTATAAGTAGCACCACCATCTGTAGAAATTTGAACATAACACTCATCATAAGTACCTTCTGTCTTAGCTATATGCCAAAATTCTATAACAGGTGTAGTTGCAACAGATAAATCTAAAATCCCTGTTTCATGTAATATATTTTGATCACTTGCTGAATAAGC
>JAUHZI010000045.1 GCA_030426105.1 Bacteroidia bacterium
TGGTCTAACCTAATTGCTTTTTTGAAGTGTTGCATGGCTAGATCAGTATTGTTTATCTTGAAATGTAATTCTCCAATCCTATAATGATTAGATGCAATTTTTAGTTTATAATTTAATTGCTTATTTATGGCAAGACTTTTCTTGTAATAATCAAGTGTTTTTTGATAGTTAAAATCACTTCTTTTTGAAAGTAAATAGCCTATGTTTTCTAATATTTGAGCTTTATTAGCTATTGATTTTGTTTGATCAATATAGGAAAGAGCTTCATTTAAAAGATTTACAGCTTCTTCTTCTCTACCTAATTCATCGTATACTTTTGCTAAGCTCGATATTATTTGTCCTGTACTACTACTATTACATTGTTTAGCGATAAAAATGCTTCTCTCATAGGTTTCAATTGCTTTTTGAGTTTTTCCTTGTCGATTATAATTACCTGCTAGGTTATTTAGGGTAATAGCAAGATTTGAGCTGTCTTTAAGGTTTAGAAGTAGTTCAATCGCTGTTTTATAAAGTTTTTCTGCTGTTTGAAGTTGCGATTTTTCACTATACCAAAAAGCTTCGTTATTAATATCTGTTGAGTAATAGTTGAGAAAAATTTTTCTTTCTTTAGGAGTAAGTTGTGCTCTAATTTTCTTTTGAGAAATTTCACTAGCTAGTTTTTGATAAGAATACCAAGTGTCAGTATAAGTGTTTTCAGCAATTGCATTCAAATACTTCCATTTTAGCGAATCTTCCTCAGTTTGATGGTAGAGTGTTAAACAACTGTCAATAAGTTTTTGGTTATGTTCTGGTAATTCCTCCAATACGAGTGAGTCAATAAGGTAGAATGATTTATCCGCAAACTGTTTTTCTTGTGAATGAGAGGGGAGAAAACTAAAAGCAAGTAATATTATAACAAAGATTCTCATATTCTAAAATCTTACACCAACAACACAAACATCATCAACCTGTGGGTATTCTCCTTTCCAACTTGTGAAATTCAATTCAACTAATGTTTTGGCTTTTTGCATAGAGATATTATTGTTTGAGGTTAATAATTGCTTAAAGCGCTTCGACATGAATTTTTTATTTTTCTCACCTCCAAATTGATCTGCATATCCATCAGTAAATAGATAAATTTCATCCCCTTTTTCAATGTCAATTTCATGTAGCGTAAATGGATGCTGTTTTACAGCATGTAATCCAATAGGTTGTTTGTCTCCTTTTACCTCATATAAATTAGAATTGCTATTTGTAAAGTTAGGTGCGAGCGATTGGTTGTTGTGAACCAATGAATGGTTGTTATGCCTCACAATCCAAACGGGGTTGTTTGCTCCAGAAAAATAGAGTTTTTTGGTTTGTTTGTTGTAACAACAGAAAGAGAGGTCCATCCCGTCTTTTATTTTGGGGTTAGGTAAATGTTGTTCAAGTGTTATTTGAACAGTTTTGTTGAGCTCATCCAATATCTTATTAGGGTAAATAAGTTTTTTGGAATAAAAAATTTCATTAGATAAAATAGTTCCGATTAATGATATAAAAGCTCCTGGTATTCCATGACCCGTTGAGTCAGCAACGCAAAATAAGATATAATCATTTTTCTCTTCCCACCAATAAAAATCCCCACTTACGATATCCCTTGGATTATAATATAAAAAGGAATCTGAAATTAAATCTGTAATCTTTTTTTCTGGTAAAGAGGCTTCCTGTATTAGTTGTGCATAATCTATTGATTGTTTGATTTCTCTGTGCTGCTCTTCTAATAGTTCCTTTTGTTCAAAAATTTGATTACTTTGTTCCTCTATTAGAAGTTTCTCTTCTTCAATAGTTTTTGTCGCAGCTTGTATTTTCTGTTCTAAAACTTCTCGTTGTTTGAGTAGTTGATTAATCTTCCATTTTACACCAAAATATATTATTGAGGCAATGAAAATGATAATAAGAATTATGAACCAAATACTTTTCCAGTAGGGGGTCTTGATGGTAAAATCAATGGTCAAATCATTTTTGTTCCAAGTGTTACTTGCTCCTGAACTCGAACTCCTAATTCTTAAGCGATATCTTTTATCAGTTAGGTTGGTAAAGTTTAAAAAGCTTCTTTTAGTAGGTTTAGACCATTTTTTACTATAGCCTTCTAAGTACCATATGTATTTCACTTTATTCGGAGAATTTAAGTCAATACCAATAAAATCTAGTGAAATATTGTTTGAAGAGTAGGGGATTCTAATGTTCTCTAGATTGGAAATATGATTTTCTTTTTGTTCTTTATCTTTGTTGAAAGATTCAAACTTTAATAAGTGAAGTTTAGGAGGTTCATGTTTAGCTTTATAGTTCATAGCGCTTGAACTCACTAAGCCTCTTACTGTTCCTAATAGTAGGTTTTTCTTTTTGTGAATTAACATTGATTTCTCAATGATTTCTCCGCCACTAATACCGTCTTCTTTTCCATAATGTTCAATATTACTTAATGTTAATTGGTTGTTTAGGTTGTCAAAAGTCAATTTATCAACTCCCTTTTCACTACCTACCCATATTTCATCTTCTTGAATAGCTGCTATTGCGTATATGTTACTTGAGCTCAAGCCTTCAGCATTAGAGTATTGTTTTACATTAATCTCTTGGTCTATTTGAGGGTTTTCAATGCAAAATAGACCTTTAGTATCTGTTCCAATCCAGATTCTATCATTTTTGATAGTAATGGAAGAAATATTTTCTATATCCTTTGAGAATGTTGGAGTGATAAAACCACCCCCATTATTCTTTTTAATTCTTATTCCAGCATGTCTATATCCAATCCATATATTTTTATTGTTGTCAATAGCGAGTGAGGAAATGTCGTTCGAAGGAATGCTTTCATTATTGTATTGTAAGACAATATATTTATATGGGAATTTAGAAAAAGTAACTTGAAATAACCCATCTTCACCGCCAACCCAATAGGTGTTGTCATTTTCTTGAATAATCGTGTAAATTTCACTTTGAATATCAGATTTTTCATCTACTATTGGAATAAAATTTTGAAAATCATTGGTGATTACGATGCCTTTTTTAGTGCCCAGCCAGATAAAATTATAGTTGTCTTTATAGATACTATAAGTTCGGTTGTGAGGTAATCCATCTAATGTTGTATAGTTAGTTATATTTTGGATATTTCCATTTTCTAACTCGAAGGTTGATACACCATCAAATGTTCCAGCTATAATTTTGTTGTTTGCAGTTTCGCTAATTGAAAGAATTTGATTGCTTAATAACCCTTCATTTGTAGAAAAGGTAATAAAATCTTTAGGGTTAAAGTTGTTGATTCCTCCATAAAATGTAGCAAACCAAAGTGTTCCATTGTTATCTAGTAGAATATCTCTAATTCTTTCATGCGTTAGGCCATTGTTGCTATTGATATTAATAATTTTCTGAGGAGTTATACAGCTAACTCCAGTTCTTGTTCCTATCCATATATTTTGGTTGTTATCTTCACAGATGGCTCTTACTCTATTACTGATAAGCCCTTTCTCTTGATTGTAAAGGGTGACTGAGTCATTATGATAAGCTATTACTCCTTGTTCTGTTCCAATCCATAGATTTCCCTTGCTATCGTCTTGAATCGATAATACCGTTTCGTTGGGTAAAAGATGGGTAAGTTCAGACAGGATTATTTTCTTGTCTTTAATGTGGTAGAGCCCTTCTTCACTTCCTACGTATGTAATGTTGTTTTTTGTAGTGTGGATGGTTCTAATTTTAGAATTGAAAGTGGAATCGGTCTCATTATTTAATGTAGTGAAAGCTGTACCATCATAACTAGCAATTCCTTTGTTTGTTCCAATAATTAAATGTCCATTTTTGTCTTCACTAATCGCTCTAATATAGTTGTGAGGTAAGCCATTTTTAGAAGTGAAAACTTTGATATGCCCTTTTTCATATTTACAAAGTCCTTGCGTTGTTCCAAACCATAAAGTGTTTTTGGAATCCTCAAAGATGGCTCTTACTTTACGAGAAGGAAGGCCGTTAGAAAGGTCAATAGTTTTGAAGTGTTGACCATCGTATCTTGCAACACCACCTCCGTCTAATGTTATCCATAAATAACCTTTGGAGTCCTGAAGAAGAGAGTAAGCGCCTGATCGAGGTAAGCCTTCTTCAACAGAAATCCCTTTAAAGTTGTAATGCTGAGCATTATATTTAGCTATTAATAATAACTGAAATAAACAGAAAAGGATTGTGGTAAGCTTCATATGTAAATTTCAAGAACTGAAAGATACAAAAAAGGACTCAATAGCTTGGTAAACAAGATCACTTTCTTCAATAAACCCCATATGATTGCTTTTTTCTAAAACGATAGAAGTTGTATTTGGAGTTTCAAATTGAGGCTGAACCCTTGAAAAAGGAACTGTTGTGTCTTCGCGACTTGAGATGAATAGTTTGGGTATTTGAGCAGAACTTTTTAGGGTGCTTTCTCTGTCTCGCATTGCTTCAAGGTAATCTATGATAGTTGTGTCCTTAATTCCAGCTGCTGCTTGCTGCGTTTGATCTATAATACTTTGATGTTCTTGTCTACTTTTTTCAGAAAAAAGTTTTTCAATAACATTTCGAGAAAATACTGAAGGTGTAATTTTAACAGCTCTAATTGCTTTATTCCTGTCGTTTTTTTTCTGTTGAGAGTCTTCTAGTAATGAGCTGTTAATAAGTGTTATGGATTTCACAATTGACTGATTAATTTGTGCCATTTCTCCAGCAATATAACCTCCTAGTGAATGTCCTATAATATGAACAGAGTCAAGATTAAGAGCTGTTAATGCTTCTAAAATAAGTTGTGCTAGCTCATTAATTGATTTAATAGTGCCTTTGTTTCCGTTGTGACCAGGTAAGTTTACAAAATAGATATTGTATCGTGACTGAAGTTGTTGTGTTAAACTTGACCATAATTGAGTGGAGCAGAGGAATCCATGAATGAGTATGATATTTTCTTTATTGGAGCTGTAGATTGTATGTTTAGTTATCAGTGACTGATGTATCATGTTATTAGTTTTCGATAAAAATCTCAACTCGTCGATTAATTCTGTTTTCTTCTGTAGAACAATCTTTAGTAGGACATTTTTTTGCTAATTTATCTTTTCCAAATGAAACAGCACTAATATTATTTATAATTCCTTTTTTATTGAGGTATTTCAAACATGATTCAGCTCTTTTTTGACCAAGTTTTTGATTGAATCTAGAAGATCCTACAGCGTCTGTATGTCCATATAAAATTATTTTTTTATCAGGATGATCGTCAATATATCGAACTACCTTTCGTAATGTTGAATAGCCCTCTTCTGATAATTTATGGTCGTTATAATCAAAGTAAATGTTATCAAATGATTTTAATTTTTCAGAAAGAATAGATTGAATAACTTCTTCCTCAAGTTTTTGATCCTCTTTAACTGCAATTGTTTGTGCAATAGTTGGCTTGTGGACACCTCTAGGGTCGATTTTAATGTCATACTGAGGTGCTCCTCTATCAAGTTCGTCATCTGAATCGTAATTGAATTCAATTGTTTGTGTCGCAAAATCAGCAACTTTTATTTCAATGTCATATTCAATATTCTCATCAAAGTCATATTCGTATTGCCCGTTTTTGTCAGTTGTTAATTCAGCTAGTTTTTCTCTGTCAGAGTAAACATCGATAGCGGTGTTTTTAAGTATAGAGTTGTCTTCATCTCTTAATTGACGTTTTCCACTTAAGATGTCTTTCCCTTCTAGTTTAATTATTTGTTCATCTCCATATTTATCTATGAATTTGATAGTGTAACTGCCATCATAATCATATAGAGTAGAGTCTTTTAAATCCCATAATCCATCATTGTCGGTTTCAAAAGTTCCCAGTTTAATGTCTTTTCCGTAAATTGTGATATCCGCAAATGGGATTGGATTACCATCAGAGTCTCTTAGCGTAAACAAAGTGTTTTTGTTTTCTGGGTGATTAACTTTAGTGATTGTAGCTTGGTTGGAGAGAGAACGATCAATATGAATATCGTATTGTGGTTGACCTCTATCTAATTCGAAATCGTCTTGTTCGAAAACGAATTCCACTTGTTTAAGTTCGTAATCAACAGCCTCAACCTCTATGTCGTATTCAATGTTTTCATCAAAATCGTATTCATACTGACCATTAATATCGGTAGTAACTTCGGCTAACTTTTCTCTGTCAGAATAGACATCGATAGTGGTGTTACTAATCACTTTATTATTGTTGTCTAATAAAGCAGTTTGCTTATCTAAGATGTTTTTACCCTCTAGTTGAATACTTTGTTCATTTCCATTCTTGTCAATGTATTTAACAGTGTAACTCCCTTCATAATTGAATAAAGTAGAGTCAGTTATGTCCCAGTACCCCTCAGCATCAGTATCAAATGTTCCTATTTTAATGTTTTTTCCATAGATTGAAATGTCTGTAAAAGGAATCGGTTCCCCGTTTTCATCTTTAAGGGTGAATAAAACCTTTTGGTTATTAGGGTTAATTGTTTTTTCGATGACAGCTTTCGTAGACTTGGACTTGTCAATTTTTATATTGTATTGAGGGCGTCCTCTTTCTAACTCATAATCCTCTTGATTGATTGCAAAATCTAGCTGTTTTAATTCGTAATCAACCGCTTTAATTTCAATATCGTATTCCAAATTATCATTAAAATCATACTTATACTCTCCATTGATATCGGTTGTTAATTCAGCCTCTTTTACCTTGTCTGCGCTAATGTCAAAAGAGGTATTAGTAAGTACTTTGTTATTGTCTTTTACAGGTTCGCTGTTCTTAATAATATCACTACCATTTAGTTTTATGGATTGAATAGTTCCATTCTTGTCTCTATACTTCAAAGTGTAGTTGGTTTCGGAATCAAAAAGTGTTTTATTTTGGAAGTTCCAAAAACCTTTGTTGTCAGTTTCAAATGTGCCCATTTCAACATCTTTACTATATATAATGATGTCAGCATTAGGAATAGGAGTGCCATATTTGTCTCTTAGGGTAAATGTGGTTGGTTCGCGTTCTAATTGAACTGTTTTGAAAGAAGCTTTGGTAGTGTATAACTCTAGGTAGTTATAGTCTTTGTCAAAGTGGATAATTTTTGTTAGGTGATTATTTTTTTTAAATTCAAATTGGTATTCCTTTTTTAAATTCACAGGATATTGGGCTATAGTATTGGGGTTGTACGAAATAGAGTCGCTTAAAAACCATTCGTCATTATTGGATTTAGTATAGCAGTATATTTTAGCTTTTATAGGAGTGTTATACTGATTGAAAATATTGAATTTCAATGTGTCAATTGGAGTGTAATCAAAATAGAATAGATGATCTTGTTTGTTTTTATCAATTCGATTACTAGCGATATAACCATTATACTTAGATTTCCATATTAGAGCAAAGTCGTCAAAACTACTATTGAGCGTTGTTCCAAGGTTTTTGGGAGTTGAAAGACTAATGGTCTGAGTTGCAATATTAATCTTACATGTTGAGGAGAATAAGTCTAAGCCTCCAAAATTTTGATGCCCTTTAGAGGAAAAAAATATTCGATTATCAAAGTAGAATGGGTAAATGTCATCATATGGGCTGTTAAGCTCATTAAGAGGTTGAGGAGTTGACCAAGTGCCATTGGTGTAAAAGCTGTAATAAAGATCAAACCCTCCTTTTCCATCTTTTCTGTCACTACTAAAAAACAAAACATTGTTGATGGTATCATAAAATGGAGTAGATGAGTTACTGTTTTTATCGTTAATTGGTAAGATAGATTCACTTGTAGCACCTAGCTTTACTTGAAAAAGATGTAAGAGGTTTTCCCCATTATCTGAAATGTTATATTTCGTGATATTTTTCTCTTTGTATTGACTATATTCACTAATGTTTCCAGAAAAAATAATACTATTATTGGTGAAAGAAGTGGGAGTTCCTCTATAAAATATTTTTTTTTTGTCTAGAATTATTTTAGCATTACTTTTCGTATCTATAAGAGTGTCTTGGTTGGGTTTAACAGTATATAAATCGTAAAAAATTGTTTTTTGCTTCTCATTGGTTATAGGTAATGAAATTGCAAGACTATCGTTGTTAAGCAAACTCATGCCCAGAAAAGAGTAGCCATGGTCAATGTTAACCCTTTTGATATTAAAAAAAGAATCTTTTGCTGATGTTTTATATTTGATTGGGAAATCTATAAAGTTCTCCCTGTAATAGGCGTCTTCAGTATTCTGCCCCAAGTAGATTTGTGTAAGTTCATATTCTTTAAAAAGTCTAAGGCAATCAAAATAAGCTTGTTTTGTTTCTGGACTAAAAGTTTTAACCTTAGTTTCGATGTTCTGAAAATGGTAATGTGCTTCACTATAGTTTTTGAGATAATAATGCGATAACGCAAGTTGTTGACTCAAATAGGTGAAGTCATTTTCGTTTTCAGGAGATTTGATTAGTTTCTCATATAGTTCAATAGCTTCTTCCCAGTATCCCCTTTCAAATTCTAGATCAGCATATTTTATTTCCTTTTGAGCTTTTCCAGTCAAAGAAAATAAGAGAAGTATCAAGAAAATAAATATATGTTTTTTTGCTTCTAGAAGCATATAGGTTGTTAGTTATTGGTTAGTAAGCTTATTGATAAGAGCTTCGAGTTGTTGTACTCTTTTTTCAAGATCTTTATTGGTGTCAATTTGAGCTTTAAGTAGCTTTATTTCTTGCTGCTGTTGGTCAATGATTTCCTGTTGTTCTTGGGTTGCTTTAACAAGTGGAACAACAAACTCAGCATACCTTAAACCATAATGGTCTTCTGTGTTTTGAGGCTTTACTAATCCACTAAAGTTATAGTTTGTTTGAAGCATTATTTGCTCAACATCTTGAGCTAAGAAACCACTCTGTTTTTCTTGTTCTTTTAATTGAATTGCTTTAGAGTCTTGTGTGTCATCTTCTATTTTGAGGTGATGATTTAGTTTCTTGATGTCTAAATTGTAGGTAACAGGTTTAAGTTTTAGTATGAAGTCTAAACCTATTACATCTTCAGATATGTTTTTCTTAAATCGTTTGTCAGAAACATTTGTCCAGTTGCTATACCCTCCAATGCTTGAAACTGAGGCGTTTCCAATTCTAACTTGATTGGAGGCTGTAATAGAGCTATTATTACCTATAGCAGTTGAATTTGAGAAACCAGTTCCAGTATAAAAAGCTCTTCTACCAATAGCAGTATTGTTGTTTCCAGAAGCACTACTATTTAGAGCTTGGTAACCTACCGCAGTATTGTTACTTCCAGTAGTATTAAGAGGGAGAGAGAACTTTCCTGTTGCTGTATTGTTGTTTCCAGTTGTATTTGCCTCTAAAGCTTCTTTCCCAACAGCAGTGTTGTTTGCTCCTGCTGTTGTAAGTTGTAATGCCAGGGCTCCAACAGCTGTGTTATCACTTGATGTTGTTGCAGAAAATAGAGCATTTCGCCCTAAAGCAGTGTTGTTACTTCCTGTGGTGTTGCTTTGACCACTACCGACTCCAATTGCCGTATTGTATTGACCAGTTGTTGTGAAAACTAATGATGCAAACCCAACCGCAGTATTTTCATTAGCAGCAGTACTCGAAAATAAAGCTCCTCTTCCTATTGCTGTGTTGCTACTACCTGTTGCATTACTTTGAAGACTTGCTGCTCCAAAAGCAGTGTTATATTGACCTGTGGTATTAAGAAGAAGTGCAGCAAACCCTCCTGCAGTATTTTCACTGGCAGTTGTGTTCGAAAGAAGAGCTCCTCTTCCGAAGGCAGCATTTGAACTTCCGCTGGTGTTACTTTGTAATGCAGCTCTACCAAGTGCTGTATTGTTGTTCCCCGTTTGATTAAATAATAAACTGGCTGCCCCAATAGCAGTGTTCTCAGCACCTGTAGTATTAGAGAATAAGCTTGAAGTTCCAACAGCTGTGTTAAAATTTGCTGTAGTATTGTTCTGTAAACTTCCGTGACCAAGACCTGTGTTTAATGCTCCAGTAGTGTTGCTCAATAAAGCATTTGCACCACTAGCAACATTAAAGTTTCCAGTAGTGTTTTGTAATAGGGCTTTATCTCCTATTGCTGTGTTTTCTCTACCGCTTGTATTGTTGTAGAGCGTGTAACTTCCAATGGCTGTATTGATGTCACCAGATGTGTTGCTATAAAGGGAGCTATCTCCAACAGCAGTATTATGATACCCAGATATGTTTTGTTCTCCTGAACCTGAACCAATAAAAACATTTCTGTTGTCTGATTGATCGTCGTTTGCTCCTGCTCCAGTACCCATGAAAACAGAGCCTCCAGTATTGGAAGTAGAAATAGTTCCATTTGTTTCAATTCTTACTTTTTCTACATTGTTGACTTTTATGCTAAGGGGTTGGTTATCAGTCGTTCCAAGGAAGTCTGTTCCCGCAGTAGTCCCAGAATTTCCGTTTTTATGCCAGTCGCCTGTGTTGATGTCATTAAGTGTAACTGATAAAGTCCCAGCAGGGTCTGTAATGTCTAGATTTCCACCGTTAATTGCAAATCCAGTGTTTGTTTCATTAGTGGTAGAACCATCTACTTCAGTTATAAGATATCCATTATTATTAGCAAAGGCATCAACTTGAGTTTCTGTTAGCTGAGTGTCATCATCTGTAAAAGTTCCTCCACCATTGCTTAAAGTTACAGTACTACCTACCTTTGAAATAGTTTGGAGTTCGTTGTTAGGGTCAATATCTGTTAATGTAACACTGTTTCCATTAGCAATTGATAAAGTCGAACCTGTTAGGGTTAACGTTTGACTATCTGTACCCAATGTAGATCCAACAACAAAACGAACCCAGTCTGTACCATTCCAAAAGTAAAACCCTTCTGTTACATCATTGGAACCAGTAGATGTAGTTGCTGTATTGTATACAATTAAACTGGTTTCAGGAGATGAGATAGGAAGCGGAGAGTTTGTTGCTGTAAGGGCTACTCTAGGGATTAATATCCCCTTGTCGATAGCCTCAATATCAAGCATAGCTGATTGGTGAGGGTCATTTCCCGTTGTGTTGATAGCAACTCCTTCTTGACCATAAAAGGTTATCTGAAGAAGAATTGCAATGACTGTATATTTAAGTTTATTAACCATAATAAAATAGTTTAAAATCGAGGAGTTCTTATTTTTATTAATTTCTTTTTGGGTTTTACTTGGTAAACTAACATTAGCTCATGACTACCATTTTCATAATTGTTTAATTCAGATAAGGCATATTGATAAGCGTATGATAATTTAAATTGGTTGTAAAGTTTAAAATTGGCTATAAAGACAAGGTCTTTTGTGCTTCTGTACGATGCCCCAATTCCAAGTTTTTCAGAAAGAGTACTCCATAGGATGTTTATATTGTAATGTATGTTGGCTCCTTCTGAAATTTTAATTAATCCAGAAGTAATGATACTATTGTTTTTGTTGATATCATGTTGATATCCAGTGTGTAATAAGTAGTTGATTCTCTTAGGGTCAAAACCTGTTTCTATCCCATAAGTAGAACTATTATTATAGATGTTATTATATAGTAAATTAGTTGTTGCAAAGCCTATGTAAAAATTATCCTTAAATAAATAAGAGCCGAATTTAAAGTTAGGAGCTGTTTTACTAACTGCAACTTGGTTTAAAAGAGGGTCTATGTCATTTGAAACCGTAAGGTTAAAATTGTCATTAAGAAAACGTATTGTGGGCGATAGTGAGAAACTTAAGAATGTAGAACGATTTATCTGTAGTCTATATGCATAGTCAATACTTAGAGCGTCATTCCTGTGAATCCCGATTTCTTCTCTTTGTAGGGAAATCCCCATAGTGCTATTGGTGTATTTAATACTATTTTTCTTAGGTATGGGAATCGCAACTCCAAGTCCATATGTTATTGGAGCACCATCAAAACCTGTCCATTGATTTCGATAAAAAAGAGCTCCATTTACAGTCTCATAGCTAGAAGCTGAAGCAAAGTTGATATAAGGTTGGTAGACCATATATTGATTAACTTCAGAACTTAGTTGAGCATTTGTTTGAAGAGCATAAAAAAGTCCTAGAGTCAGAGCAATTTGTCTCAATATGTTAAATGATATGTGAAAGTGCGGGAAGTTCATTTAATTTAATCGAGTATTAATTCTATATATTTTTTTATTGGAGGACTGTTTTTGTCAAGTGTTAAGGTGTAGAAATAGGTGTCTTCAGGAAGTGTATTCCCCATTAGTTTAAGGCCTTTACTAGAAGAAGTTCCATCCCAGTTATTAAGATAGGGAGATGCTTTGAAAACGATTTCACCCCATCTATTGTAGATAGTGATTTCATTTTCAGGATATTCTTCAGATAAATATTCTATTTCGAATACATCGTTGTATCCATCATTGTTAGGGGTGAAGGAATTTGGGAAAATTAAATTGATTCCAGTGAGGGCATAAATGTCATCAGTGTTTGTCAGAGTGTTGTTGCTGATAGCAACAGCAGTTGGTATGTTGTAAGAGGTGATGATTGAATCTACAGGCGAAATAATGAAGTCATTGTTTTGCCATTCATTATCATTTGAATTCCAATTAGCAACACTTCTGTAGGTAATCTCATCATGATCATCAGATTGTTGGAAATAGATTTTTGAATTAGCCTCAGTGTTGCCACTAAATTGATGGATTTTATGGTAAAAACTAGTGTTGATGGTTTTTATGTCAATGGCTTTATTCTCTATTGGGTAAGGAGCCGAAGAACCTGCTGCAGAAATCCCGATTTCATTTGAAGGTGAAGTGGTTGATAAACCAACACCAAATACACTAGAATCAGAAGAGTTGGGAGTTAATTCAATAACTCGCATTTGGTTTTCTAAATCACTATTTCCAACAGGAAAAGGATAGGTTGCGGTACTGTTTGTAGATCGAATGAAGTATCCTTCTATATTAGAGGTAGAGATAAAGCTATTTGACCAAGTTAGAGCATTAGTGTTGGGATTGGATAAGGAAATTTGATTGTCGTTGGTTTCTAGGATTGTATTATTTAATTCTAATGAATCTTTAATTTCAAAATTTTGTAAAGCGGTTTTGGTATCATTTTCAAGTTTTAAACGATAAAAAGAGGTGGGAGAAGAACCATCTATGGATTGAGAGAGTCCATTAAAAGATACTTTACCGTAGCTATTTGTTGTAAGGGCACCTGTGCCAGAATTATTTGTCCAGTTATTGGTTAGATAAATATTGCCATTATTTTTAATAGCACTATTGTTTTTAACTAAGACATTGCCTTTAACTACGAAGAATGAACTGTCTAGATTAACAAGTTGAGTGTTATCAGTGATTATGGCATGTGTTTGCCCTATCCCTATAAAGGGAAGTAGCAGAAATGGTATAAAAACTGATATATATACTTGCATTATTTAGATAGTAAAAGGCTTGAAATGTACAAAATATGAATTTTTTCCCAAGATTTTTTCTGCTTTTTTTTATTTATGTTATTTAACGTTTATATGTGGATGAAATTAGTGTTTTAATTGAAGAATGTTTTTTTTGTATTTTCTTAGAGATACTTTAATTCATTCAGTATATTTGTGGGATATGTGTTCTAAAAATCTAGGAACAAAATATTTAGTAATAAGGTATTAGATGAAAAATATCCAAATGGTTGACTTAAAAAGTCAATATTTAAAAATAAAAGAAACTGTAGATTCTTCAATTCAAGAAGTTATTAATTCTACTGCTTTTATAAAAGGTCCAGAAGTGACAAAATTCCAAGAGGAATTAGCCGATTATTTAAATGTGAATCATGTTGTAGCTTGTGGAAATGGTACAGATGCATTGCAAATTGCACTTATGGCATTGGGGCTTGAACCAGGAGATGAGGTGATTACAGCTGACTTTACTTTTGCTGCCACGGTAGAAGTTATAGGTTTGCTGAGGCTAAAACCTGTTTTAGTTGATGTAGATCGTGACACTTTTTCTATCAATTTAGTGGAGCTAGAAAAAGCAATAACACCTAAAACAAAGGCGATAATTCCTGTGCATTTATTTGGTCAATGTGCTAACATGGAAGGAGTCTTGGATATTGCTAAACGACATAATTTGTTTGTTATAGAAGATACAGCTCAAGCAATAGGAGCTGAATACAAATTCAAAGATGGATCTGTTCGAAAAGCTGGAACTGTTGGAGATATTGGTACAACATCTTTTTTTCCGTCAAAAAATTTAGGCTGTTATGGAGATGGAGGAGCGTTGTTTACCAACGATGATGACTTAGCCAAGAGGTTAAGAGCAATTGTTAATCATGGAATGTATGAACGTTACTATCATGAAGAGGTTGGAGTTAACTCTAGACTTGACTCTATTCAAGCAGCGGTGCTAAGGAGTAAATTGCCTCATTTGGATACATACAATCAAGCTAGATATAATGCAGCAATGCATTACAATGCAGCTTTTCAAAATGTTTCTGGGCTAGAGGTGCCTACTCTAGTAGATTACTCTACTCATGTTTTTCATCAGTATACATTGAAGTTAAATGGTGTGGATAGAGCAGGGTTGCAAACGCACCTTAAGGCTAAGGGAATTCCTTCAATGATTTATTATCCATTAGCGCTTCATAATCAGAAGGCTTATTTACAAGAAGGGGTAACAGATAGCCAATTTCCTGTAACAATGGAATTATGTAGTAACGTGATTTCACTGCCGATGCACACCGAATTGAAGGAAGATGATTTAGATTATATCATTGATGCGGTAAAAGAGTTTGTAGAAAAATAAAAATAAAATAAAGAGAATCGCTGCTAAAGGGTTACTTTAGAGCATTAAAAATAAAAGAATAATGAAGATAGCAGTAGTAGGAACAGGGTATGTAGGTCTGGTAACAGGAACATGTTTTGCTGAAACAGGTAATGATGTCATCTGTGTCGATATTGACGAAGCTAAAGTCGCTAAGATGAGAGGTGGAGAGGTTCCAATTTATGAACCACATTTAGATGTCCTTTTTGAAAGAAATATCAAAGCAAATAGATTAAAGTTTACTACAGAATTGTCCGATGCAATAAAGGATGCTGAAATTATATTTTTAGCATTACCAACTCCTCCAGGAGAAGATGGGTCTGCAGATTTATCTTACATACTAGGTGTTGCTGAGCAACTTGGAGATATGATCACAGATTATAAAGTTATTGTAGATAAAAGTACAGTTCCAGTTGGTACAGCAGAAAAAGTAACTGCTGCTATAGCACAAAGAACTACAGTTGATTTTGATGTTGTCTCTAACCCTGAATTTTTAAGAGAAGGTTTTGCTGTTGATGATTTCTTAAAGCCAGATAGAGTTGTGATAGGAACGACATCTGAAAAAGCAAGAGAGGTTATGAATAGGTTATATAAACCATTTGTTAGACAAGGTAACCCTATTATCTTCATGGATGAAAAATCTGCTGAATTAACAAAGTATGCAGCGAATTCATTTTTAGCTACCAAAATCACATTTATGAATGAAATAGCTAATTATTGCGAATTGATTGGTGCTGATGTAGACTCTGTGAGGAGAGGGATGGGAACAGATACACGTATAGGGAATCGATTCTTGTTTCCTGGGATAGGTTATGGAGGAAGTTGTTTTCCAAAGGATGTACAGGCTCTTGTGAAATCAGGGAAAGAAGTTGATTTTAATTTTGAGATTATAGATTCTGTAATGGATGTTAATCATCGTCAAAAATTAACATTAGCAGAGAAAGTCAAAAAATATTTTGGAAACGATTTAAAAGGAAAAAAGTTAGCACTATGGGGACTGGCTTTTAAGCCTGATACAGATGATATCAGAGAAGCACCAGCTTTGTATATGATTGATGAGTTAACAAATGCAGGTGCAGAAATTTGTGCTTTTGATCCTGAGGCAATGGATAATGTTAAAGGAGTAAAAGGCGATTTGATTACTTATGCTAGCAATTTGTATGAAGCATTAGAAGGTGCAGATGCTTTGTTAATCGCAACAGAGTGGTCTGTGTTTAGAACTCCTGATTTTGGAAAAATAGATGCAGCCCTAAAAAATAAAGTAATATTCGACGGTCGTAACTTGTACGAGTTAAAAGACATGGAAAAAAGAGGGTACTATTATGAAAGTATTGGTCGTTTAACTGTTAAATAAAAGGATAGAGTTTTAAATGAAAAGAGTTTTAATAACTGGAGCAGCTGGGTTTTTAGGATCCCATTTATGTGACCGTTTTATAAAAGAAGGACACTATGTAATAGGTATGGATAACCTCATTACAGGTAGAATGGAAAATATAGAGCACCTTTTTGGATTAAAGAACTTTGAATTTGCACATCATGATGTCTCTAATTATGTTCATGTTGCTGGAGATTTGGATTATATTCTACATTTTGCATCGCCTGCAAGTCCAATCGATTATTTAAAAATACCAATACAAACACTAAAGGTTGGCTCTCTAGGGACGCATAACCTCTTAGGTTTAGCTAAGGCAAAGGGTGCAAGGATGATTATTGCTTCAACTTCTGAAGTATATGGAGATCCTGAAGTTCACCCACAAACTGAAGAGTACTGGGGAAATGTGAATCCAATAGGCCCAAGAGGAGTGTATGATGAAGCTAAGCGTTTCCAAGAGGCTATTACAATGGCATATCATAGGTATCATGGAGTTGAAACAAGAATTGTTCGTATTTTTAATACTTATGGACCTCGAATGCGTCTAAATGATGGAAGGGTATTGCCTGCTTTTATTGGACAAGCCCTTAGAGGGGAAGACCTTACTGTTTTTGGAGATGGAAAACAAACTAGGTCATTCTGCTATGTAGATGATTTAATAGAGGGGATATACAGATTACTGTTGTCTGATTATCCAGAACCAGTAAATATAGGGAATCCCGATGAAATCACAATTGGAGAGTTCGCTGAAGAGATTATCAAGTTAACTGGAACAACTCAAAAGGTGATTTATAAACCCCTACCTACAGATGATCCAATGCAAAGACAACCCAATATTGATAAAGCAAAGGCAATATTAGATTGGGAACCAAAGGTTAGTCGATCAGAAGGATTAAAAATTACTTATGAATACTTTAAATCTCTTTCTGAAGAGGAATTGTATAAAAAAGACCACAATAATTTTGAAGGGTATATTAAAAAATGAGTTTGAACTTGTTTAAATATTATTCTTTGGCATTGGTTATAGCCTTTTTGAGCTTTCAATCATGTTCAACAACGCAAAAACAGGTTGTTGAATATAGTACGATTGAAGGTGTAAAATCGTATTATCAGGAATTAGTTCCTGGTCAAGAAAATATAAAATCACAATACAACTTGTATATAGAATTAATGAATACTGAAACTATCGTCGATAGCGTAAAGTATATAGATGAAGTTAAGCCTGTAAAAAAAAGAAGAACCACTTATTATACAGATTTAGGTATGCCATTTAGTTCTAAAGAGTTGCCAGTTATTGTTTATTATCATAAGGATAATAAAGCCAAAATAACGTTGTTAGAAAATATTACGATTAAAGAACCTATTCACCTACCTTAAATTCTAATGCCATGAAAAAAATATTCTTTCTTTTTTTAATCTCTTATACTGCATTCTATTCGCAGGAGTATAAGCGAATGATGAATGACAACACTGTGAATTTCTATGATGTCTGTAAAGAGGCAGAAAAGTATTTTGAAATACATGATAAAACTGTAAAAGGTTCAGGGTGGAAAGGCTTTCAGAGATGGAAACATAATAATGAATATAAATATTACCCTAGTGGTGATCGACACAATGTAGATCCTTATTTTGTTCAAAAAGCTTACAGAAAGTTTCTTGAAAATTCTTCTGCCAAAAAGAAGGTAAATAAAAATTTATTTAACAACGGTTGGGAGTCTGTAGGTCCACATAGTATTGATAGTGTGATAGGTCATTATAGTGTAGGTTTAGGAAGAATAGAAGATTTTTATGTAGATCCAACCAACTCAAATAAACTGTATTTAGCTTCTAGAAGTGGTGGTTTTTGGAAGTCACTTGATGGTGGAACAACATGGCAAGGAAGTACAACTGATACGCTTTTTGCTTCTGGTGTTAATGCTATGGCAGTTTCTCCAACTAACTCGAATGCTATACTAATCAATGTGAAAAGTTCAAGAGCTTATAATATTTCACATGGAATTTATCAATCATTAGATGGAGGAGATTCTTGGATAGAAACTAACTTTAATCCAAATAACTTAGGAATAGGTGGGTTAGGAAGTGCTTTTAGAGTGTTAAAAATTGCTTACCACCCTACAATCGCTAATCTTGTATTTGTATTGACCTCTAACGGGTTATATCGTTCTACAGATAATTTGCAGTCTTGGACACATTTTACTTTTCCTTATTTTTTGTCTGATATTGCTTTTCATCCAACTAACTCAACTATTTTGTATGTTGCAACTAACCTAGGGAATGGCTTTGGAGTTAAAAAATCTGTGGATGGAGGTTTGACATATTCTGATCATGTTATACCTGGTGTAAGTTATTATGGTAAACTGTCTGTAAGTAATGGATGTGCTTCGTGTCTATTTTATGCTAATGATGATGGGGTTTGGAAATCTACAAATGAAGGTGTAAACTATAGCTTTTTGAATAACCCTAATCAAAATTGTGATGGATTTGTTGTTAGTGACCTTGATCCAACAAAAATGATTTATGGAGCAGTTGATATGGAAAGGTCAATTGATGGAGGTCAAAACTTTGAACAGGTTACGAATTGGAATTTAGGTTGGACTTCAAATGGAGGAAGTGGAAATCAAGTTGCTTATAATACTTCGACGGATTATGTTCATGCTGATGTTAGAAATGCTCAATGCATTAATGGTGTCTTTTATGTTGCAACCGATGGGTTGCTTTGTAAAAGTTCTGATGATGGTTTAACATGGGAAAAGCTAAGTCGAAAAATTTCTATAAGAGAGAATTATAAGTTAGGAGTAAGTCAATCGAATCATTATCGAACCATAGTTGGATCACAAGATAATGGAACAAGCATTAAACATAAAAGCGCTTGGCTAGAATTTTTTGGAGCAGATGGAATGGAAGGTATTATTCATCCCTTAAATGATGATTGGATGATTGGGAGTTACCAATATGGAGGAAGAAATCGAACAAAAGATGGAGGAGGTAGTTATAACAATATATCTCCTTTAGGACAGAGTGGTAGTAGTAATGCTGATTGGGAAGCTCCAATTCTATATGATCCTAATGATCATATGCGGTTATATAACCTTAGTGATAGTCTTTTTGTTAGTGAAGATTTTGGTAGCACATGGAATTTTCTTGGTGATATGCATACTACAGGTAATAATGGTAATGCTGATAATGTCGCAATAGCAGAAAATAATAGTAATATCATGTTGGTCTCAGTGAATTCAACATTAAAAAAATCGATAAATGGTGGAAGTTCTTTTGTTAGAATAGGGAGTAATGTCTTATCAAGTTCAACGATTCAAGATATCGCTTTTGATCCTAGAGATGACAATACTTTTATTGTAACTTATGCCAATTATCAAAACGATAACGCTAAAGTTTTTATGACTACTGATGGGGGAAACTCTTGGATTAATATCACTTATAACTTAGGTGATATGCCGATTCATTCTGTGGTAATAGATCATACAGATCAATCCAATATTTATTTAGGAGCAGAGATGGGAGTTTATACAATGCCTAAAGGAGGAACGGTGTGGAGTTTATATAACACCGATTTACCTAACATGTCAGTAGAAGAGTTAGAAATCGTGTATGGTTCAAATACTTTGAGAGCTGCAACTTGGGGAAGAGGTGTTTGGGAATACTCACTAATGAATAGAAGTAGTTATCCAGCAATACTAAAAACTAATATAACAAATCAACCAACAGACCAACATCCAAGGGAAGGCGCAGATCAATATGTTACATCAGTTCTCTCAATGGAGAATGCTCCTACAAGTGTTTATTTAGAATGGTCAATTAATGCACCTACTTTTGGTAATCGAATAGATATGTTAAACAATTCCGATTCTACGTGGAAATCAGAAACACCAATACCTAATCAACCCGTTGGGACAAAAGTTTTCTTCAAAGTATTTGCAGTCTTAAATGGGGATACAACTGAAACATATAAGTTTATGTATAATGTGAAACCATTTGAGTATTGTTCTACTTCAGGAACAATGATGTATCAGGGAAATGTAACACTTGTTCATTTCAATGAAATTTATAGAGCTTCTGGAAAAACCCAGCCATATACAGATTATACAACTGTTGATTCAACAATTGTTTATGTTGATTCAACTTATGGCTTATCAGTTAATTTAAATACTGATAATGGAGGTTATACTTATTATGCAAAAGTATGGTTTGATTGGAATCAGGATGCTGACTTTGATGATCCAAATGAAGCATATGAGTTAGGTTCAAGTACGAGTGTAACAGATGGTGCAACAAGCTTATCTCCATACAGTGTAGTTGTCCCTTCAGATGCTATGGAGGGAAGAACGAGGATGCGAGTGGCATGTCGTTATAGTGCATACCCTGATGAATGTGATAATAATTATGATGGTGAGGTAGAAGATTATCTAATAGTGGTCAAAAAAGTTGCGTTTACACAAGTTGTGGAGCAAAATGAACGCAAAGTTTTAGCTTATCCAAATCCAACTAGTGATATTGTACATCTAGAATTAAAGAAAGTTTTTAATGTATTAACAGTCAATTTGTTTGATCTAACAGGTAGGCTAATTGTTAAGGAAGAACATAAGAATTTAACATCAATTGACTTAAATCTAGAACAAATTCCCAAAGGGAATTATGTTATAGAGATTGTTGCAGATGGAACACCGTTAGAAAGAATAAATATAAGTAAACAGTAAGTTTATGGAGAAAACATATTTTGCACATGAATCAGCCTTTATTGATGAGGGTTGTGAAATTGGGAAAGGGACAAAAATTTGGCATTTTAGCCATATAATGCCAAATTGTAAGTTAGGAGAAGGTTGTAATATAGGTCAAAATGTAGTGGTTTCACCTGAAGTGACTTTGGGTAGAAATGTAAAGGTGCAAAACAATGTTTCTATATATACAGGAGTTGTTTGTGAAGATGATGTTTTTTTGGGGCCTTCTATGGTTTTTACAAATGTAATAAACCCAAGAAGTGCTGTAAATCGTAGAGACTCTTATTTGAGAACTGTAGTAAAGAAAGGGGCTTCAATTGGAGCGAATGCAACAATAGTTTGTGGTCATGATATTGGTGAGTATGCTTTTATTGGCGCAGGAGCAGTAGTTACCAAAGATATTCCTAACTTTGCGCTCGTTGTTGGCAATCCTTCAAAGCAAATAGGTTGGGTTAGTGAATACGGAATTCGATTAAATTTTGATAACGAAGGAAAAGCTATTTGCGAGGAAAGCGGACAAGAATACTTATTAAAAGATAATACTGTAACAAGAATAAAATAATGACAGAGTTTAAAGAAAATGATCGAATAAAATTTGTAGTTGTTGGTTGT
>JAUHZI010000212.1 GCA_030426105.1 Bacteroidia bacterium
CTCATAAGGAGTTGTTAAATGTAATGTTTTTAATGCATTAGAAGTAACATCACTTGAAGTAACTGTATACTCAATAGAACTAGCTAACTCAGTATAAGTTGGAGCAGCTCCTTGGTTATAAGTAATCTCAAATAACTTAGCTATTATTGTAGCTCCTGCATCTGTTCCTGCACCTACTACAACATCAATAGAATAAACCATTTCGTTAGTATAACAATCAAATGTATTACCTATTTTATGAGCATCTTCTCCTCTATTGAAACTATTATCCATAGTTCCCATATCTCTTTGATAGATAAATCCACCTACTTCAAAGCTTTCTCCAACTAATTCGTTATTAGCAGGAATATCATCAGTAGAATCACTTGTTAAAGTCCAAGTAAAAGCATAAGTTCCATCTCCTGATGGTGTATATGGAGCTGTAACCTCTAATAAAGAATCTACATAACCTGCTGGGATATTAACACCAGCTGGACTTGATGCCGTAGCAGTTCCAGAGTTGATATCAACATTTAAAATTGCATTCTTAGCCTCATTAACACCTTCATTATTTACCCAAGTAGCAAAAGTAACTGGCGCTATTTGAGCTGTAGGCAATTTATAATAATGATTAAATGATCCTACCCCTGCAGATCCCCATAATTCATCATTTACTAATAAATCATTATCTGGAAGAGATACTAATTTTACATCATCAATAAACCATCCAAAAGTAGTCCAAGCTCCTAAAGCTGGATCATTAGGGAAGTTTGATGTCCATGAGAATCTGATATAAACAGATGATGGATTAGCAGCAATATCAGAAGAAATATTAACACTAATATCCATTGGATTAGGGAAAACTGCTGAAGGATTGTTTCCAACAAAAGTTGTTAAATCTGTATTATCGTATACAGTTGTAAAAGTAGATCCATCAGTACTAATTTGAACTTCTTGTAAATCGTTAAATTTAGCTCCATACTGTTGGAATTCTAATAAAACACCGTTAGCCCCTGACGTTAATGTATTTACATCAATTGGGTTTGCAGTTGTTAAAGTGTAAGTAACATTGATTGCTTGATCATTGTTGTTGTAGTTTCCATTATAAACCTCAGCAAAATTACCACCTGAAGTAGAAGTAATACCACCTGAAAAAGCAGGCCACCAACTGTTAACTGTTGATCCAATGTTCCATCCAAAAGGTGAAGTTTGACTTGCGTTATCAGTAACCCAATCAGAAGCATTAGAGAAATCGTTAGTCCAAATTGTTGTTCCTAACGCTTTATTCATATTATGAGCTACAGGCGCTTTTCCAAAGCTACCGTTATCATTAAATTGATTAACAGCTTGTTGCAACTGCGCAAAACTAGCTCCTACAATTGTTGACATAGCCAACAAAGAGTAAATTTTTTTCATAATTTTTATATTAAATTAAACATTCTTTAACAAAGAAACTATTTTTTTTTTGAATAGTTGTCCAAATACTCTTAAAAAAAGATGATTTTTTTGTTTTAATTAGCAACTTCTGACATGAATTTAATGCGCATTACTCTCAACTCTTCTTCAGAATAATCGCCTTCAAACTCTTCATATGCATCTGCTATGCTATCTGTTTCTGCATCCTCCATAAAGTAATCGTAAATTTCTTCTTGTGCATCTTCTTCTAACATCTCATTTATACAATAATCTAAATTGACTTTTGTTCCCGAAGAAACAATTACTTCTATCTCATTCAATAACTCATCGTAAGAAATACCAATACCTTTAGCTATGTCTTCTAAAGGCAGTTTGCGATCAATATTCATTATAATATTCACCTTGGCTCCACTCTTTTTGACTACAGATTTCACAATAAAATCCTGTGGCCTCTCTATATTATTGTCTTCTACATATTTAACTATTAAATCTAAAAATGGCGTTCCATACCTCTTTGCTTTTCCCTGCCCTACACCTTGTATTTGCATCAATTCATCTTGAGTGATTGGGTATTGAACAGTCATATCTTCCAAAGAAGGATCTTGAAAAACGACAAATGGAGGCACCCCTTTATCCTTTGCAATCTTTTTTCTTAGATCTTTAAGCATTGTAAACAAAGCCTCATCAAGAACATTTCCTCCTTTTTGATTAACAATTATATCGTCATTCAAATCATCAACAAAATCTCTTTCTTTAATCAGTTCAAATGATACTGGAGTTTCTAAAAATGTTTTTCCTTTTTCTCTCAAAAATAAGGTTCCATAACTCTCGATCTCCTTCCCTACTAGTCCTTTGACAATAACCTGTCTTAACACAGCATTCCAATGTGCGGCTCCCTCTTCTTTCCCTTTTCCAAAATAAGGGTTATCCAAATGTTTATAGGTTGTCATTTCAGCATTGACTTTACCAATCAATAAATTAACGAAATGCTTAACCTTATGCTTCCCACTTACAGAGTCTATCGCTCTTAACACTAACAATACATCGTCTTTTCCTTCAAATTTTTCCTTAGGATATCTAGAATTATCACACATGTCAGCTCCTTCCCCATTGAGTTCATCAAAGTCTTCTCCGAAATAATGCAATAAAAATTTTCGACGGTTCATACTTGTTTCAGCATATGCAGCAACTTCTTGTAGTAGTTGACTACCCACTTCCTGCTCAGCAACTGGTCTACCGTGTAAAAACTTCTCCAGTTTTTCTATATCCTTGTAACTATAAAATGCCAAACAATGCCCTTCTCCTCCATCTCTACCTGCTCTACCAGTTTCTTGATAATAACTTTCTAGTGATTTAGGAATATCGTGATGTATTACAAAGCGCACGTCAGGTTTATCTATTCCCATACCAAATGCAATTGTTGCTACAATCACTTCTACATCTTCCATCAAAAACATATCTTGATGTTTTGCTCTTGTAACAGCATCTAATCCAGCATGATATGGTAATGCATTAATTCCATTTACTTGCAAAAGTTCAGATAGTTCTTCTACTTTTTTTCGACTCAAACAGTAAATCACCCCAGATTTTCCAGCACGTTGTTTTATAAACTTAACAATTTCTTTTTCTACATTTTTCTTTGGTTTAATCTCGTAGTAAAGGTTTTTTCTGTTAAACGAAGCTTTAAAAACCTTGGCATCCAACATTCCCAAATTCTTTTGAATATCATATTGAACCTTGGAAGTTGCTGTTGCTGTAAGAGCTATAATTGGGACTTTATCTATACTTTCTATAATCGGACGTAAACGTCTATACTCAGGCCTAAAATCATGTCCCCATTCAGAAATACAATGTGCCTCATCTATTGCAAAAAAAGAAATCTTAACACTTTTCAAAAAATCTACATTTTCTTGTTTGGTTAACGATTCTGGGGCTACATATAATAATTTTGTACGCCCTTCTATGACATCAGCTTTTACTCTATTTGCCTCAGTCTTATTTAATGATGAGTTTAAAAAATGTGCAACACTATCATCTTCGCTTACTTGACGAATAGAGTCGACCTGATTTTTCATTAAAGCTATTAAAGGTGACACAACAATGGCCGTTCCTTCTGACATTAAAGCAGGTAGTTGATAACACAAGGACTTCCCTCCTCCTGTTGGCATAATAACAAATGTGTGATTCCCTTCTAATAATCCTTGAATTATTGATTCTTGATCTCCTTTAAAACTATCAAAGCCAAAATATTTTTGAAGCCCTTCTGTTAGAGATAATCCTATTGTCTCCATTCGTTTTATAAACTTTTGATTATACAATTTTATGCATTAAAGCACAATAAATATACTGATAAATTTGGATGAAAAGTAAAAAGTTTAACAGAAGATTAAGTATTTTTATTTTAAATTCAGAAAAAAGGACACCAATACTTTTGCGAATGGTATTAAATAAGATGAAATATCAAGCTAATATTTGAACTTTAATTATTCAAACGACTGCATTTCTGTTAGCTTTTTATATTTACCATCTAGGGCTACAAGTTCACTGTGACTCCCTCTCTCAACAATCTCTCCGCTTTGCATAACAATAATTTCATCTGCATGCTGTACTGTGGAAAGACGATGAGCAATAACAATCGATGTTCTATTTTTCATCAAATTATTTAGCGCTTCTTGAACTAACTTCTCACTCTCAGTATCAAGAGCTGAAGTCGCTTCATCTAAAATCAATATTGATGGATTTTTTAGTACAGCTCTTGCTATACTAATTCTTTGACGTTGCCCACCTGACAGACTTCCTCCTCCATCGCCAACATTTGTCTGGTAACCATCTTCTAGCTTAAGAATAAATTCGTGAGCATTAGCTATTTTTGCGGCCTTAATAACAGCTTCTTCAGTTACATTCTCTTGACCAAATGCTATATTATTAAATACAGTATCATTAAACAATATTGGAGATTGTGTAACAACTCCTAAGTGACTTCTTAAATCTTGAAGTTTTAAATCTTTAA
>JAUHZI010000213.1 GCA_030426105.1 Bacteroidia bacterium
TTGGCTAATACCTGTTTCTTCTTCTTGAGGTAAGTTATTATCTTTCTCACAATTCCATAACAACAGCGAAATCCCAAACAGGAAAACACCTAGTTTTAAAAGATTCGTAATTTGTTTGCTTCTTTTTTTCATTTTTTTATACTTAAATTAATTACAATTTTTGATTCAAAAGTAGTTGGTCATAGTTTTTTATACAATAAGGGTTTTCCCTAGTCGTTTTAAGTTTATCTCAGGGATAACCCTGAGTTTTCTTTAACATTCAAGCATAAAAACCTAATAGCCTGCTACTTGAAACCAAAGTAAAACATAAAAAATTAGAAACGGGTAAGTCAGTGACCTACTTTTAGTAAGTCACTGACTTACTTTTTAAGTACGTCAACTGTACGGTTATCAGTGTTTTACGTGTAGTGTAATTACAACTTCTCTTTCAAAACCTCAATCTCATCACGGAGTTGTGCAGCCGCTAAAAAGTCTAGTGCTTTGGCAGCTTCTTCCATTTGCTTGCGTTTAGTGCGAATACGTTTTTCTATTTCTTGTTTAGGCAGGTATTCCAACTCTTGTTCAGCAGCTTTTTGTGCCACATTATCATAATGATATGAGGTAATCGCATTTTTAGATAAAGTATTGTCTATCTTTTTATTGATTTGTGTTGGAGTAATTCCGTGAGCTGCGTTATAATTGATTTGTTTTTCACGTCTACGATTGGTCTCGTCAATAGTGAGTTGCATGCTATTGGTAATTTTGTCCGCATACATAATTGCCTTACCGTTTACGTTACGTGCAGCACGACCTACGGTTTGTGTTAATGAACGATGTGAACGTAAAAAACCTTCTTTATCAGCATCTAAAATAGCCACTAACGATACTTCTGGAAGGTCTAATCCTTCTCTAAGTAGGTTTACTCCAATCAGTACATCAAATAAACCTTTACGTAGATCTTGCATAATTTCTACACGTTCTAAGGTGTCTACATCAGAGTGTATATAACGGCAACGTACTTGAATTCTAGTTAAGTATTTAGCTAATTCCTCAGCCATACGCTTTGTTAAGGTGGTAACCAAAGTACGTTCATCTTTTTCTACACGCACTTGAATTTCTTCAATTAAATCATCTATTTGATTTAAACTCGGGCGGATTTCAATTTCAGGATCTAATAGTCCTGTTGGTCGAATAACTTGTTCTACAAATAAACCTTCGGTTTTTTGTAATTCATAATCTGCTGGTGTTGCAGAAACGTAGATTACTTGGTTTTGTAAAGCTTCGAACTCTTCAAACTTTAATGGACGGTTATCCATTGCAGCAGGTAAACGGAATCCGTATTCTACCAAGTTTTCTTTTCGACTTCTATCTCCGCCATACATCGCGTGAACTTGTGGTACGGTAACATGACTTTCATCAATCACCATCAAGTAGTCATCAGGAAAATAATCTAACAAACAGAAAGGACGGGTACCTGCTTCTCGTCCGTCTAAGTAACGAGAATAATTTTCAATTCCAGAACAATAGCCTAACTCACGAATCATCTCTAAGTCAAACTCAGTACGCTCTTGTAAACGTTTTGCTTCTAAATGTTTTCCTATTTCTTTAAAATAATCTACCTGTTTTACCATATCCTCCTGAATTTGATGAATGGCGTTTTGTAGTATATCTGGAGAGGTTACGAATAGGTTAGCAGGATAAATATTCAGCTTGTCTAATCGCGTAAGAACTTCGTTGGTTTCAATATCGAAGGTTTCTATTTCTTCTATTTCATCTCCAAAAAAGTGAATTCGATAACCGTTTTCTCCATAAGAAGGATAAATTGTAACTACGTCACCTTTTACTTTAAACGTTCCGCTTTTTACTTCAACTTCAGTACGTGCATATAAACTTGTTACTAAGCGATGTAAAAATTTGGTGCGAGAAATTTGTTGATCAACTTCAATGGTGATGACATTCTTTTTGAACTCAGTCGGATTTCCAATACCATACAAACAAGATACCGAGGCTACTACTAGCACATCTCGACGTCCTGAAAGTAGGGAAGAAGAGGTGCTAATTCGTAAGCGTTCTATTTCATCATTGATGGATAAGTCTTTTTCAATATAGGTTCCTGTTACAGGAATATAAGCTTCTGGTTGGTAGTAATCATAATATGAAACGAAATACTCTACAGCATTGTTTGGAAAGAACTGCTTGAATTCAGAATATAATTGGGCAGCTAAGGTTTTGTTATGAGCCAATACTAATGTTGGACGATTGACTTCAGCAACAACATTGGCTACTGAAAAAGTTTTACCAGACCCCGTAACACCTAAAAGTGTTTGATATCTTTCGTCGGCTAAAATTCCATTAGCTAATTGTTTAATCGCCTGTGGTTGATCTCCTGTAGGTTTAAATTCTGAGTGTAATTCAAAGTTCATTCAACAAAAATACGGATAGTTTTTTAGGTAAACTATCCGTATTCTTTTGTTATATTTTAAAGAGTGTTACTTTCTCAGTAAAGAGAAATGTCCTGTCTTTTTCCTTATTTTTCCATTAGAATTAATTAATTCAGCATTATACCAATAGTCATTTGAAGGTAATGTAGTTCCGTTATATACGCCATTCCATCCTGGATGATTTTTATCGGTAATTTCACTAAGAAGTTTTCCAAAACGATTAAAAATTTGAACTTTAACAACATCATAATAATCATTATCAACACCTAAAACTTTCCATGTATCAAAATGTCCATCTCCGTTAGGAGTAAAATGGCGTTGGAAGTAAATAATTGAAATCTTATTAGATGTTGCAATACCGCAACCATTTCGGTCTCTAATTGAAACAGCGTTTAACCCAGGAGGAATATTAGTAAAGGTATACGAAAGGTTTTCATTACCTTTTACAAAATCACTGACATTTGTACTATTTAAAGCGTATTCATAGTCTCCTAATCCATCAACAGTAATTTCAATCTTATTACTGTCTGGATTATCTTGATCGTCTACTGATTTAATATTTACAATCAACGCTTGGTTAGATTCTTTAACAAAAAATGTATTATATCCCATAAAAGGGGAACTGATGTTTGGATGAGTTCTATAGGCTTCAACTTTATATTCACCTGTAGAGCTTGCATTTAGAACTGAAGAGTTTTTACCTGAAATTATACTTCCGTTTAGATACCATTTGTATGTGTCCGTAGCATTTCCTGTATCAGCATTTAATGCAACTGTATGGGGTTGAGGATTTAACCTTGGGTTGTCAACACATAAAATAATGTCATTAAGATTTCCTTGAGGAGCTGGAATTTTTTCCACAAAAATTTTAAAGTTACCAACAGATTCACAAGATGCAGCTCCCTTATTTGAAATTCTAACATATACATCGGAATTATTGGTAAATAAATCATCTTCGTATGGGGGTAGAATTTGGTTTGTTTGTAAGGCAGCATCTTCTGCTGTTCTGTAGTATTGAAAATCGTGAGTGGTTTCAGACAAAGTTCCACCTGAGCTATTAATTATTTGTTGAGTTTTTAAGGAAAAATCAAAAAAACCGTTGTTTGTACCAATACTAAATTTAGCATCAGAATTAGATGAGTTTTGATCTAATTCATGGATATATTCATCATTATATGTAGTTAAACCAGTAGGGTTTACCTGTAAATTAATTACGTCAGTTTGATAACATTTTGTTGTATTATTAGTAACTCTAACTGTTATAGAGTGATTTATTGCCACTAAATTTGTGTAGTTATTTTTGTTAATAGGTGAAGAAAAATTAGTGTCAGATGTTTCAAAAAATTCAATTGTAACTTCGGAAAGGTTATTTACTAAAGCATTTTCTAGTATTTCAAGGTTAAAAGTTGTAAAACCATCAATAGGGGTACTATCAAAATCACATTGTATGTATGGTTGAATCGTATTAATTGTTGGTTTTGGTTCAAATGTTATTTGGACTTTACCAGTGAATGTTTTTTTACAATAGGAGTTTGATTCTATTTGTATCTCATATAAACCACTATCATAATTAGTATTATTAACTGTTAGAGCCCTAGTATTTGCGATTACTTTTCCATCTTTAAACCAAGTATACGTGTCGTTAGGGTTGTTCTTTTCTGGTACTATATTATAAGTTTCCCCAATACAAAAAACTTGATTAGTATTGTTTAAGACTTCGTTAGAACTTAAGTCGATTAACTTTACAGGAGCAAAAAAAGATTGAATAAAAGGTGGTAGTCCTTGTGAAGATAAGGCTCCTTTTAAGTCTATAGCATTTGAAGTAAATTGAATATTAGCAGCGTTGTCTTCTGGATTCTCTATAGCTCCTAAATAACGTCTATCTGGAATAGAAGCATATATTTTTCCGTTTGGAGCTAATTGTAAAGCACCTCTATAGCCTTGTTCTTGATGAACCTGGGTTTTGGTTTGTGCAATGTTAGC